>NZ_JACJEM010000021.1:0-68175 GCF_014164085.1 Pseudoalteromonas sp. SG45-5
AGATAAAATGACAGAAATGTCATTATTTAAACGTTTACAGCTAAGCGTTTCACCCTGTTCATTAATGATAGCAATAACACTATTATTTGAATGCAAGTCAATTCCACCATATAGTTTCATACTAAGCTCCTCGAGATACTGTTTATGTTTTGGTCAACACAACTGTATCGAAAAACTCAAGGAGCTTTCTATATGATTATCAAATCTTGACTTCATATATCAAAGGTCTAGATTTGTAGTTTATTGCTGTGTGGTCAATACAATTTACCTTTCTTAAATAATATTTTTCCCTTGCTCAGGATCGCGTGATTGATCGGCTTGCTCTCTAATTTCGTCGGTATCACTGCTTACATCATTAAGTGTTTGGGTTTGCTCATGTGTTTCGGTTTTTTTGGTTTCACTATGCGATTGTGGCTGCTCTGAACTATCAAGTTCAGTATTTGGTGTATTTAGTAAAATTCGTTCGCGGGCATCATCAGGCATACTAATATTCTGTTTTGTAAACTCATTAACTAATTCGCGCATTAGTTGGGAGCTGACTTTTAGTGGACTGTGCTGCTCTCCATTAACCCAAAAATACAAAATAAAGTTAATGGTTGATGAGCCTAAGTTTTTTATTAGTACTTGCGCAGGTGGATCGCTCAGTACTGCAGCTTGTTGATTGGCAATATCTAGGGCGAGAGTTTGTGTACTGCGTATATCGTTATCGTAACCAATACCTATTTCTACTTTTCCGCGCATTTTGGGATTGGCGGTCAGGTTTTTAATGGTATTTTTGTACACTGTCGCATTAGGTATTTGAATATGGTTACCATCGTAATCAACGAGTGTTGTTGCACGCGCCGTTACTTTTTTAACAATACCTAATCGGCCATCTACTTCTATCACATCATCAATTTTAAAAGGGCGTTGCACGCTTAAAAGTAAACTGGCGATAAAGTTTTCAGCTATGTCTCTAAAGGCAAAGCCTAAAATCAGGCCGATTAATCCAGTGCCACTCATTATCGCCACCGCAAATTCGGTAAGCCCTGCTAAGCGTAAAAATAAGTACAGGCCTAATAAAATAATCAGGGTGCTAATACCACGCCTAGCCACTAGCACAACCAGTTTACTGTCGGTTATAAAATTAATGGGTTTTATAAGTAATCGCGACAGTGGCCCCGCAATTAAATAGCTTATAACGAGTAAAATAACACCTAATAGCAAAGTGGGTAATAATTGCGCTGCGGTGTGAAGTAATTGCATACCTTGGTCATAAAAAAACGGCCACGATAGTGTGCTTACTTTAATTGCTTCTGCCGCAGGTAGCGTATTAGTGAGTGTTATGTTGCTTGGTAAAATGCTGTGCATGGCTGCCTGTCTATGTTTGAGTCCTTTATAAACTACATAGTAGCAAGTTTAATACCAATCACTATTTTGTTTTGGCAAGTATTTTGCTGTATCAATGTATTACAAATACAGGAGCTTAGGATGAGTGAGGCTAAACGGGGTCAACAAGCAAAGCAACCAGCGCACATTCCTATTTTGGGGTGGTGGGATATTGCAAAGCGTATCTTTAAAAAAACAAGCCAAGATAATTTATCGTTGGTAGCTGCTGGTGTGGCTTTTTATGCCTTGCTGGCAATTTTTCCTGCTATTGCGGCTGTAGTGTCGGTTTATGCTTATTTTGCATCACCCACTGATATTAGCGAGCATTTAAGCCAATTTGTTACTTTGCTACCCCAAAGCACACGAGAGCTTATTTTATCGCAGGTATCTAATCTTGCAAAAAGCTCTCACACAAGCTTGAGCTTAAGTGCTTTGGGGACATTAGTATTAACGATTTGGAGTAGTTCAAAGGGGAGCCAAGCATTAATTACTGCGTGTAATATTAGTTATCACGAATACGAAAAGCGATCTTTTTTTAAAGCATTGTTAATGCGATTTATTTTTTCGGTTGGGGCGATTGTTGTCGCCATTTTTGCACTTGTGATCATAGGTATTTTACCTATTGTCCTTAATTTAGTGGGCTTAAAAGAGAGTATTGATTTATTAATTAAGCTTATTTCTTGGCCATTACTTGCATTTACATTTAACTTTGCATTGGTGTTGTTATACCGCTATGCACCGCATCGTAAGGCGGCTAAGTGGCGTTGGATCACGATGGGGTCGTCTATTGCAACCGTGCTTTGGATTGCAGCCTCCATTGGCTTTTCATTTTATGTGTCGCGCTTTGCGAGTTATAACGAAACCTATGGCTCTTTAGGTGGTGTAGTGATTATGCTTATGTGGTTGTATATCAGTGCATATATTGTCACGCTAGGTGCGGTTATAAATGCGGCAACAGAGCAGCAAACGGCGAAGGATAGCACCGTGGGGCCTGCTAAAAAGCGAGGCGAGAGAGGCGCATATGTTGCCGATAATTTAGATGTTTAAAGAAAATTACTTTAACTTTAAGCTGGTTACTTAGGTTTTGTTAATAATTATTTTTAGCTGTTCTTTAAATTCTTGTGCTGCGGGCCCAAGTCTGTCGGTGTCGTGACACGTTAAATATAAGCGTAAAGCGCGGGTTGCGCCTTGCGCTAAATTAAGTGCTTTTAATGTTTTATTATCAATAAGGTAAGATATATGTGTTATTGGTAGCCACGCAAAGCCTAAGTTTTGACTCACCATATCAATAGCGTCGCGTAAATGGCTCACAGTCCAGTGCATATCTAAATCTAAGCATTTTGTGCCACTACAATCTTCGTTGTAGCGGGTGTGAGTTATTAAATCGCGCACTATGATTTGTCGATGTGATTTTAAATCGTGAAAGCTTAATTGTTCAGGATGCTGATGCAAAACATGTTATTTATGAGCTACGGCAATAAATTCTATATCGCACAGCCTATCGCAGCTAATATCAAATGTAGGAATAGATGAAATAGCTAAATCAACAACGGCATTGTTTAAAAGCTCATTCGTTCTAGTAGGTACGTTTTCGATTAAATCGATTTTTAGTAATGGGTAAAGTTCACTAGTTTTAACAAGAGCTTGATATAAAACAGCTTGGGGGAGTGCTTCATCAACGGCTATTTTTAAGGTGTTTTCTATGCCTTTGCTGAGCGAAGTGGCAATCGACTCTATGTTACTTGCTTCTTGTATTAAAAATTCAGCCCTGCGTAAAATAAGCTTACCGCTGTCGGTTAAAAATGCTTTTCGGCCCCTCACCTCAAGTAACTTTATTTGCAGAGCCGCTTCTAACTTTTGCACAGCATGATGTACTGTTGATTGGCTTTTATGCACTGCGGCACTTGCACCTGCAAATCCGCCATACTCAACAACGGCTTTAAACATTCTCCATTGCTCTAACGTTGCTTTTGCCATGTTTCAATCCTATTACTGCTTTTATCGATTGAGTAACTTGACCGTATAGAGCCTGCTTTTATTGCACTTGTGGCGTTATTTAATCTGAACTGTGCTTTAGATAGAAATAATCATCTTTTTATCTGCTAAAAGTGCCATAAAGCGACTTTTATTTAGTGGCTTGGAGAATAAGTACCCTTGTCCGTAATCACATCCTGCAGCGAGCAGTAATTGCATTTGTAATTCTGTTTCAATACCTTCAGCAATAACCTTTAATCCCAATTGGTGCGCCATTACGATAATAGCTTCACAAAGGGCAAGCTCTTGGCTTCCTTGCGTAATATTATCAACAAAACGTTTATCTATTTTAAGGTAGTCGGTGTCCATTTCTTGTAAATAAGCAAGTGAAGAATAACCAGTGCCAAAATCATCCAGCGCTAATTGCATACCCGACTGAACCAAGGTTTTAAGACGTGTTTGTGTTAACTCTTCGGGATTAACCATCAAACCTTCTGTGATTTCGGCCACAATAGAAGAAGCAGGAAGTTTTGCTGCTTTTAACATGTTAGGCCAATCATCTATGCCGCTATCAAGTGTAGAAAGCTGCACTGGCGACACGTTAATGCTTATTTGAAATTCACTACTGGTTAATTTTTTAATGTCATTGAGTGTTTCTAAGGCTTGGCCAAACACAAACTGACCAAGTGCGTTTATTTGCCTAGTTTCTTCAGCTAGCGGAATAAATGAAATAGGGCTTATTAAGCCTTTTTCTGGATGTTGCCAACGAATTAATCCTTCGGCTTTGTGGATGTGTAAGTCACTTAAATTAACAATAGGTTGGTAAAATAGCTCGAATTGTTTGAGTTCTATTGCGCTTCGTAAATCTTTTAATAATTGCATACGTGCTTGAGCTTGTTCGCGCATATCCGCAGAGAAAAATTCAAAGCCATTTCGGCCATTATTTTTTGCTTTATACATCGCCTGATCGGCGGCTTTTAATAATTGCTCAGTATTTTCACCATCCGAAGGTGCGCAAGCAATACCTATACTTGCACTGATAAATAACTCTTCTTTTTCGACATTTAATACTGTTGATAGACTAAGTAAAATATTACTCGCAATTTGGTTTATATGGCGATTACTTTTAATTTTATTAAATACAATAACAAACTCATCGCCACCAATTCTTGCTACAAACTCTGCATTTTTTGCAGATTGCACTATGCGTTTCGACACTTGCTTAAGTAAGTGATCGCCGTAATGATGGCCCAATGTGTCGTTAACGTCTTTAAAATGATCGATATCTAACAGCATAACAACAAGTTGATTATCTTCGCTGGTTAAATCTGAAAAACGTTGATTTAAACGCTCTTTTAATTCTAAACGATTGGGTAAGTCGGTAAGGTGATCAAAATGTGCTTGTCGCCAAATTGTGTTATTCGCTTTAATTTTTTCTGTTAAGTCAGTAAAAATAGCGACACGACGAATAGGCGTGTGGTTACCGTCGTATACGGTATCGATTAATAACCATTCAGTATAAAGTTCGCCATTTTTTCTACGGTTTATAACTTCGCCTTGCCAACGGCCGGTGGCTTGAAGTTCTGACCACATTTTTTGATAAAATTCTTTTGGATGTTTACCGGATGATAAAATATGCGTTGTTTTACCAATAACTTCTTCTTTACTGTATAACGTGGCTTTACAAAATGCAGGATTAACATCATAAATTATGCCATCAGCGTCAGTTATTGCCATGCCTTCACTGCTGTTACTGTAAACCAATGACGCTAAATGCAATGCTTTTTCATCTTGTTTTTTCTGACTAATATCTCGCAGCACGAGTATGTATTCGTTTTCTTTGTTAAGAGCATTAATACGCGCTTCGAAAAAGTAATCATCAGTACCTTCATCGAGTTTAAATTCAAGAGTCACTTGTTTTTTTGATTTGGATAAATAAGACAAAAGTAACTGTGTATTCGCTTTTGGTAATAAGCACGATAAGTTCATTGGCGCGGTTGATTTTGTAAGTAATAGTGGGCTTATATGGCCACCAACATTGAGCAGCTCTCCATCACTATTTAATTTCAGGTAACCGTCAGGCAAGGCATTTAGCAAGCTGGTGAGTTCATCGTGTTTGTTTTTTAATCTTGCTTCTGTTGTTAATCGAGTTGCAGCCATAACCTCAAAGCGTTTATATAAAGCATATAACTCAGGGCTGTTAGGCTTTGCGTTACTGTCGGGCATGCTGCCACTGGCTAGCTGAGCAGTGGCTTTTGACAAATCTTTAAGAGGGTTGAATATACTTGATTTAATTACTCTTCGCGCTAAAAAAGTTAACAGGGTGATGGCAGCTAGGAAAGCCAAAATGGTCTTTATAAAGTTAAGGTTAACTTGATCTATAAAGTCATCAATAGGAAGCGTTATATAAATATCTAAATTATTGTTATTTATGTCTTTATATAAAACAGAACGATGAAATATTTGGTTAACCCCATTTTTATCTTTAAATACGGCATTTAATTTATCATCGTGGAGTAAGTTTTCGTTAGTAATCTTTTTACCTAGCTGATTTAGTGAATTAGGGTAATTAGCAAGAATTAACCCATTTGAATCAGCAATAACCGCATTTGCTCCATCTGGAAAGCTGGCTTGATTTAATTCAAGACTCCACCAATTTAGCGCAATAACGGTAACAAGTGCACCGATAAGCTGACCATTCTCATCGATAATTGGGTAAGAGAAATTAACGCTTTGTGCTTGAATGCTTCTATCGTATTGAAAATATCCGATTGAAAAACTTTTCTTTGAAATAGCGTTTTTAAAGTACGGGCGGTCGCTTATATTAATATTTTTACTGTATCCGTTGGTAACGCACTTTACATCCCCGTTTTTGTCGACAATACCTATATTGGCCACATTAGTATAAAGCGCTTTAATATCAGTAAAATAAGCTGGGCAAGTGGTTGGAAGAGCTTGATGATTTGAAACTTTTTTAGCTAAAAATAAAGTTAGTTTTTTAACATCACTGACCATCTGTTTTTGATGGTGGGTTAAATGCTTTGCTATGTTAATTACTTTTTCTTCACTTTTTTCTATTGCAGCATCACGCTCAATACACAGCGTAAATAGCGTTACAGCAGCGCCCGGTATGCTAAGCAAAATTAATAATCGATAGAGCTGGCTTTTAAGTGATGAAGTAAAAATAATCTGTTCCCTGCAATTTGTTTCCCTGAGAGATTATTGTAGTCAAAAAAAGAAAAAATAACCATGCTAAATATAGGGTTTTGAAAAAAAATTGTTTATTTTTAATTGCTTACCCTCTTTAGTGAGGGTTTTATAAACGTAAAGTATTATCCTTAATATGTAAATAGCAACTATGCTGGATTTTAATTCTAAAAAGTTGAATTGTAACTCAGCTTAACGGTGGAACTGTTTTTACAAATGTTAGTCACGCCAGCGCTTTTTATTATAGCGCTGCACAGATCACTTCTTGCAAATTTGGTGATCAATGTTTTTAGTGTCACTGAATTTGCGCAGTATATGAAAAAGTTGCGTAATGGGCTTTACGAGTACTTGTACGAGGGATTAAAAAACACACTTACTTAAGCGAGTTGAATTAAAAAGTGGTTTTATTATAGTGATAAATTCATTATTTGCTGGGCATGTTAGGAATTTATACTAAAAGGTGATGGAAGCAGTCATTGGTTTTGTCATGTCGAGTGACATTGTAGTTTTAAATGTACAATCTTGTTTAGCAAGGAGCACTTAACTATCTTTGATCAGATCGCGGCAAAGTTAATTGGCTTTAAGCTAATAACCTTACGAGCCAACCGTATTTTCTTACTAAGCTTGTTTCGCTTTTGCCTACTTGTACGGCGGCACCAGCTAAAAAGGCACTGGTTATACCTACCTTAGTTGCAGCTAGACGCTTTAATCTGTATTGAAATGCCGCATGGTTCTGGCGTTTTAATTCATTTTGCATATCCATCTTTTCACTTAAAGCTTGAACGTTCTTGTTCGGTTCTTTAATTAAATAATTAACTAACATATTAATTTCCTTACAAACTAAATAGCTGCTTTAAGCTTTTAAATGTTTTACTAAAGCCAATTTTATTGCTCAGATAAACGGTGTTTTTCCAAAGCCATACTAAACATGCTATTTGCAGCAAAGTCGCTGTTGCAATACCAAGCCATACCGATCCAAATAGATCGAACATAGCAAACCCAACAGCACCTAAAATCCCCGCCCACAACAAAACCAAACCACTGGCAAAGCATCCTAAAAATATCGTGATCAATGCAAGTGATCTAAGCGATAACCGCCATTCAGCTTTGGCAAGCTGATGGGTGATCTCTCCTTGAGTCTGGTAATCATCCTTGAGCTGCTTTGAATATGTTAAAAGCTTTGCAACATGATCTTGCCAATCATCCTTTTGGCACGGTTGCTCAGTAGTTTGGTTTCGTTCATTACCATCCTTGGCTGCGATTGTTTGTGGGTTATTCATAACAGGTTACTTACGACGGAATAATGATGTAATTAACATGCCCGCAGCAAAAGCAATACCTGCTGTTGCTAATGGATTTTCAGCAGCAAAAGCACGTGTTTTAGCTGTGCACTCGCTTAGTTTTTCGCGTGCTAAAAGTTGCTTTTCACTGAGTGCTTCAGCTGAACTAGAAGCGCCTTTGCGAACATTGCTTTCAGCTGTTGCCGCTTTGCTAGAAAGCGCATCTACCGCATCATGTGCAGCTGATGCCGCTTTTTCTGTAAGAGGCGCTTCTGTATTTGATGATTTAACGTCGGGCTTAATATCTGAAGTTGTGTTTGCTTTCGTACTTGTTGCAGTAGCCATAATCAATCCTTAATAAGTTAAAGTATTTAAATAGTGATTTAGATAATGCAATGATTAAACCAAACTTTAAATTTATTTAAAGTTATTGAATTTTAAGGTTTTTAATTTTTATGAGTGTTTTTCTATATTTTTTATTAAAAATAAACAGTAACTCTTACTCCCCATTTGAGTAAATTTTACAAAGCAATACAAAAGGATTAAATAAACAGTGAATATTCACTGTTTATTCAGTAAGTGTAGTTTGTCAAAAGTAGGTTACTTAAAGCCAATAAAGTTTTTTTTATACGATGACTCCACTTTTTTCCACACAATTCAATCGCTTTGCTTGAACCCTTATTTTTTCTAGCTTTGAGACTTGTTAAAGCGAGTCAGCTTACTTGACAAAAAGCCTTGTCAAGCCCTAAACTGGAGCACTGTGGAGAAAAGTGGTTTTTAGTGGATCAAATTGGATCAAAGTGATTTATAGTTGCTTTAAATAACTCAAAGTAGGCTTTTTTATGTTTCGTGGCGCAAGTTCACTGAGTTTGGATGACAAGGGGCGTTTTGCGGTACCAACCAAGTACCGAGAACCTTTATTGTCTGAAGATCAGGGAACGGTTATTTGTACCGTCGCATTAAATGAGCCGTGTTTATGGTTATACCCACTGGCTGAGTGGCTCGAAATAGAAAGTCGCTTAGCAAAAATTTCGAATATGAACCCACGAGCCCGTCGCATGCAGCGTATGTTGCTCGGGAACGCCACTGAGTATCAACTCGATAAAAATGGTCGAATTTTGTTAGCGCCTTCATTGCGTGCACATGCAGAGCTTGGCAAAAAAATCATGCTAGTTGGTTTGATGAATAAATTTGAAATTTGGGATGAAGCGCGTTGGCACGAACAAATGCGCCAAGATACTGAGCTTGAAAGGCTTGGTGATTTTGAGCCCAACTTAGATTTAGATAATTTCACACTCTGATAGCACAAAAAAAGGCAAACAATAGCTAATGACAGCGCAATTTGAACATGTATCCGTTTTGATGGATGAGACTATCGATGCCCTTGCAATTAAGCCAGACGGTATATACATGGATGGTACATTTGGACGTGGCGGTCATTCAGGGCAAATATTAGCTCGCCTTGGTGATGAAGGTCGTTTGCAAGCAATCGATCAAGATCCACAAGCAATACAGTCTGCTGAAAAGTTTGCAGATGACTCTCGTTTTGCAATTGCTCATAGTCGCTTTTCAAAACTTTACGAAGTAGCAGAGCAAAACGATCTCATTGGTAAAGTCGATGGCATTTTATTGGATATAGGTGTGTCGTCGCCACAACTTGATGACGCTGAGCGTGGTTTTAGTTTTATGAAAGACGGCCCGCTTGATATGCGAATGGACCCTACAACTGGGCGAAGTGCAGCACAGTGGTTAGCTGAGGCTGAATTAGATGATATTACCCATGTAATTAAAAAACTGGGTGAAGAAAAGTTTGGTAAACGTATTGCTCATAAAATTCTTGAGATCAGAGAGCACACGCCAATTACTACAACTAAACAGCTTGCTGATTTAGTTGATGAAGCAGTGCCGGTAAAAGATAAGTTTAAGCACCCCGCGACCCGTACTTTTCAAGCAATTCGTATTTACATAAATAGCGAACTAGAAGAAATTCAAACTGCGCTGCAGTCTGCTGTTAACGTGCTTAAACCTGGTGGGCGTTTAGTGGTTATTTCGTTTCATTCACTAGAAGACCGTATTGTTAAACAGTTTATTAGAAAACAGAGTAGGGGAGAAGTGTTACCCAGAGGTCTGCCTTTAACTGACGCTCAAATAAATAAAAATCTGACGTTAAAAGCAGTGGGTAAGGCTATTAAGCCAAGTGCTGCAGAAGTTCAGCGAAATCCACGCTCTCGTAGTTCAGTACTTAGGATTGCACAGAGATTGGGATGAGTAAAAAAGCGAATCATCGTCAACCACCCAACTTATTTTTTGAAATAGTTAAAGGTCTGGGAGCGAATGCGCTTACCTCGGCTTTGTTGGTTGTGATATTCGCTTCTTGTTTTACTGTTGTACAAATAACCCACTTTTCACGTGGTGAGCTAATTAAACAAGATATGCTATTGCAAGAGCGTGATGAGCTTGACTTGGAGTGGCGTTACTTACTGGTTGAAGAAGAGTTTTATTCGCAGCATGCGCGTATTGAAGAAGTTGCTATATCGCAGTTAAAAATGAAACGGCCGACAAGCCAAGACGAACAGGTAATAATATTACAATGAGAACGCGAGGGAAAAAACCAGCAAATAACTTAATTACATGGCGCTTCATGCTAGTGTGCGTTGTTGTGTTTATGGTGTTTGTAACCTTGGTATCTCGCGCCGCTTATTTACAAGTCATTGAACCTGATAAAGCGCGTTCTGAAAGTGACAAACGCACCGTACGTGTTGAAAAACTACATGTGCAGCGCGGAATGATTTTTGACCGCAATGGCAAAGAACTCGCTGTAAGCGTACCGGTAGTTAGTGTTTATGCTGATCCTAAGGCACTTCATAAATCACTCGTCGCTAAAGTTGTTAAACAAGCGCGTAAAAGTGGTGAAGATCAACAATCACTAATAGATAATACCGCAGAGCTTAATAAGCGCACCGCACTATATTACAAAAACGATATGCGTTGGCGTGAACTCGCTGATGTTTTACGTATTGACCCAAAAAAAATAAACACTCGACTTTTAGATGATCCGACTCGTCGATTTGTTTACCTCAAGCGCCAAGTTACTCCTGCCGTTGCTAATTACATTGGCGATTTACGCCTTCCTGGCATTCATTTATTAGATGAATCTAAACGTTACTATCCTGCGGGAGAGGTTAGCGCGCATGTTATTGGTTTTACCAATATTGACGGGAAAGGGATTGAAGGCATTGAAAAACTTTACGAAAACGCATTAACAGGTGAAGAAGGCCGCCGTACTATTCGTAAAGATGCACAGGGGCGCGAAGTTGAAGTATTGGATGAACGCGAACGCGTAGAGCCAGATAGCATTGCGCTTAGTATTGATCAACGTATTCAAGGTATTGCTTATAAAGCAGTAAAATCAGCAGTATTAACTTATAAAGCAACGTCGGGCTCGGCGATGGTAGTTGATGTCAAAACCGGTGAAGTACTGGCAATGGTAAATAGTCCTTCATTTAACCCAAATAATCTAACTGACGCTGCTCCACATAAACGCCGCAACCGCGCAATTACCGATTTGTTTGAACCAGGCTCAACCGTTAAGCCTCTAGCCATTTTGGCTGGGCTAGACTACGGCGCAATTCAGGCTGATGATAAAGTTAATACGTATCCGGGTTGGATGCGTTTGGGAGGGAGTTTAGTTAAAGATACTCGCAACCATGGCGAAATGACATTACGTGAGATTTTAAAATACTCTTCAAATATGGGGGTGGCTAAAATCACGCAACTAGTGCCTAAAGACTACCTAGTGGGTTTATATGAAAAAGTAGGATTTGGTAGTGATACTGGCACTGGCATGGTGGGTGAAAGTAGTGGTTTATTTTATCCAAATCGTCGTTGGTCAGATTTTGAGATTGCCACTTTATCGTTTGGCTATGCCATTTCAGTAAGTACTGCGCAAATGGCGCGTTTTTATACCATGTTGGGTGCCGGTGGCGTTAATCGGCCATTGACGATTTTAAAGCAAGATAATATTCCAGAAGGTGATCGTGTTTTTAAACAAAAAGACGTAGAAGCCGTCGTTCACATGATGGAAAGTGTGTTTGAAGACGGTGGTACTGCGCACAAAATTAAGGTTGATGGTTACCGTGCTGCTGGCAAAACGGGGACTTCTAAAAAAGCCGTTGCAGGTGGGTATGGTGATGAATATGTAGGTTATTTTGCTGGTATTGCACCTGCAAGTGATCCGCGTTTGGCTGTGGTAGTTATGATTAATGAACCAGGTGGTGATGTGTACTATGGAGGTGCTATTGCTGGCCCTGCATTTGCAGAAATCATCTCTAACGCATTAAGAATATTGAACGTTGCACCAGACAAGGACGAGGTTGCGTACGTAAAAGGTAAAGATAACGATGCGTGATTTAAAGGAAATTTTAAAATACATAGATATTGATGCGCCTTCGCAGTTGGTAAAACACTTACGCATTGATAGTCGTGAGGTAACGGCTGGTGATGTATTTGTTGCTATTAAAGGCCATACACTTGATGGCGGACAATTTATTGCTAAAGCAATAGAAAATGGCGCAGCAGCTATTATTGCTGACAGATTATGTGAATTTGAAATAGGCTTTGAACCACTGTACTTGGTGTCGGAGCTTGATAAAAAACTTCCAGAACTAGCAAGCCGTTTTTATGAACAGCCTAGTCAATCACTTGATTTGATAGGCGTAACAGGTACAAATGGTAAATCGACCACCACAGCAATGATTGCCCACTTAGCGCAATTTTGTAGTACTGAGTCCGCTATTATAGGTACTTTAGGTTATGGTCATCCTGATAACTTAATTCCACTGATAAATACCACGCCTTCAACAGTTGATTTACAGCATATTTTGAGCGATTTAAATTTGCAGCATAAAAAGCTGGTGGCAATGGAAGTATCGTCTCATGGGCTGGTACAGCAGCGTGTTGCACGGTGCCATTTTAAAGCGGCTGTGTTTACGAACCTCTCGCGGGATCACTTAGATTACCATGGTGATATGGCAAGTTATGGTGATGCGAAATTAATGCTATTTCGTGATTTCGAACCACAGGTTGTAGTGTTAAATCAAGATGATTTTCAAGCAGATCAATGGCTTGAAAAATACGATTTTAATAATCTTATTTGTTATGGCCGTAAAAACTTAATCCCAAAAAATGCTCAGTACGTTTATTTTTCTGATATTGAATATTCAAGTGCAGGTATTTCGGCGCAGTTATCTACTAGCTGGGGCGATACAGTAATAAAATCACCGCTGTTTGGCGAATTCAACTTATATAACTTAACGGCAGCGCTCGCTACATTACTAGGGCTTGGTTATCCGCTTAAGCAATTAGTTGCAGGTTGTGCGCAGTTACAACCAGTGGCGGGTCGAATGCAAGCATTTAGTCAAGCTGGTATGCCAACGTGTGTGGTTGATTACGCACACACACCGGATGCGCTTGCGCTTGCTTTACAAGCATTACAACAGCATGTCCCTGGTGGTGTGAGTTGTGTATTTGGCTGTGGTGGTGATAGAGATAAAGGTAAACGAGCACTCATGGCGCAAGCCGCAGAGCAAAACGCGGATAAAGTTATTATTACCAGTGATAACCCTCGCTCAGAAGATCCCAATGCAATTATTGCCGATGTGGCAGCAGGCTTAACTGACCCAAGAAAGGCGTATTTAGAGGCCGATAGAGCAACAGCCATCAGCTATGCAATAAATAATGCCAAAGCGGATGAGGTGATATTGGTTGCAGGTAAAGGCCACGAAGATTATCAAATTATAGGTGATGAGCGCATCGATTTTTGCGATCGCCGCTATGTACAAGAACAACTAAAAAAAGTAGTAAGAGGGATAAAACAATGATCCCAATGGATTTTAATTGGTTAGCTAATGTGCTAACAACCGATTATCAAGGTGATAATCTAAATGTGTTAAACATAAACACCGATACTCGCACAGTGTGTGAGGGGGAAGTGTTTTTAGCACTCAAGGGGCCTAATTTTGACGGTCACAAATTTATAGCCGAGGCTAAACAGAAGGGCGCTATTGGCGTTATTGTTCAGCACAAAGTTGATGTAGATATTGCGCAATTTATAGTGAGTGATACACGTATTGCACTGGGCGTCATTGGCACTGCGGTTATGGCGCAAGTGGCACCTAAAACAATTGCTATTACAGGCAGTGTGGGTAAAACCACGGTAAAAGAAATGTGCGCCGCTATTTTGTCGGTTCACGGTGATGTATTAGCCACTAAAGGTAATTTTAACAACGATATTGGTGTGCCACTGACGCTATTGCGTTTAGAGCCACAGCACCGCTTTGCAGTTATTGAATTGGGCGCAAATCACTTAGGCGAAATAGCCTATACCACAGCAATGACAAAACCTGATGTCGCTGTTGTGTGTAATGTTGCCGCAGCACATTTAGAAGGCTTTGGTAGCTTAATGGGCGTTGCAAAAGCGAAAGGTGAGATTTTTGATGGCCTCAAAGATAATGGGGTTGCCATTGTTAATTGCGATAGTGAATTTAGTCAGTACTGGTTAGACAAGCTCAAAAATAAAAATGTTAAGTGCTTATCAACGACCGAAAAACTCGATATTTGGGCAGAAGACATTTCACTTGATAAAAATGCGCGTGCAAGCTTTACGCTTTGTACTAAAAGTAAAAAACTACCCGTTACTTTAGCACTGCCAGGTAAGCACAATGTGGGTAATGCGCTTATTGCAGCAGCACTTACCAGCGAGTTTAATGTAAGCCTTGAAGAAATAGCCAATGCACTTGCCACAATGAATGATGTAAAAGGGCGCGTTAATTTAATTGAAGTATCTGATTTACTCACTGTAGTGGATGACACTTACAACGCTAACGTTAAGTCGGTAAAAGCAGCCATTGATTTATTAAGCGACATGCAAGGTCACCGAATTTTAGCGTTAGGGGATATGGGTGAGCTTGGCGAAGATGCACGAAAGTATCACCAAAAAGTCGGTGAATACGCTCAACAACAAGGCATCGATGAGTTATTTACGTTAGGGGTATTGAGTAAATGCGCGAGCGATGTGTTTGAGCTACCTAACCGTCATTTTTCGAATCGTGAGCAAATGCTGCAACAAATTCAAACAAGTATTAATAAAGTGAATAAAAAAACAACAATAGTCGTGAAAGGATCGCGCAGTTCTCGCATGGAATTATTAGTAACCGATTTAGTTAATGGCCAGCAACAAGCCATCAATGGAGTATCATAATGTTAGTTTGGCTGGCTGAGTATTTAACACAGTATTTTAGTGGTTTTCATGTTTTTTCGTATTTAACACTACGCGCCATTTTAGGTATTTTAACGGCACTAACTATGTCTCTTTATTTAGGGCCTAAGTTAATTCGTGGTTTGCAACGCATGCAAATAGGTCAAACAGTTCGAGACGATGGTCCACAATCGCATTTATCTAAATCAGGTACGCCGACTATGGGTGGCTTGCTTATTTTAGCGGCTATTTTTACCAGTACACTCCTTTGGGCTGATTTATCAAATAAATATGTATGGGCAACACTGTTTGTAATTGGCTCGTTAGGTATTGTTGGCTTTGTTGATGATTACCGTAAAGTTATTCGTAAAGATCCAAAAGGTCTAATTGCTAAGTGGAAGTACTTTTGGCAATCGGTCATTGCATTAGTTGTGGCGACTGCCTTGTACTTTACAAGTACACAGGCATCAGAAACCTCACTTGTTGTACCATTTTTTAAAGATGTGCTGCCACAACTTGGTTTATTTTATATTGTGATTACTTATTTTGCTTTGGTAGGCACCTCAAATGCGGTAAACCTCACCGATGGACTTGATGGCTTAGCCATTGTACCCACTATTTTAGTGGCTTCAGCGTTGGCTATTATTGCTTATTTAACGGGTAATATTAATTTTTCGGCTTACTTACATATCCCGCATTTGCCGTTGGCGAGTGAACTTGTTGTTGTATGTACCGCCATTGTGGGCGCAGGGCTTGGCTTTTTATGGTTTAACACTTACCCAGCACAAGTATTTATGGGCGATGTTGGCTCATTAGCACTTGGTGGCGCATTAGGTATTATTGCAGTGTTAGTTCGCCAAGAGTTACTACTTATTATTATGGGTGGTGTGTTTGTTATGGAGGCGTTGTCGGTAATATTACAAGTTGGCTCGTATAAATTACGTGGGCAACGTATTTTTAGAATGGCGCCAATTCATCATCATTATGAATTAAAAGGCTGGCCAGAGCCGCGTGTTATTGTGCGCTTTTGGATTATTTCTATTGTGCTAGTACTCGCTGGCCTTGCGACATTAAAGATTCGATAAATGCAGTATTTAAACGAGATAAAAAACAAACAAATAACAGTGCTCGGACTCGGTATAACCGGTCTGGGCATTGTGCGTTTTTTATTATCTCACGGTATTGCACCTAAGGTAGTTGATAGCAGAGCAAACCCACCGGGAATTGATTGGCTCAAAGAGTATGCACCAACACTAACTACCCACTTTGGTGATTTAGATAACGCAGCACTTTGCTCAAGCAATATGATTATTGTGAGCCCCGGCCTTAGTTTAAAAATACCGGCAATTGCACTGGCAATTAGCAATGACGTTGAAGTTATTGGGGATGTAGAGTTATTTGCGCGTATTAACACAAAACCGGTTGTTGCAGTAACGGGCTCTAATGGTAAATCAACCGTGGTGACACTTGCCTATGAAGTACTAAAAGAAGCCGGCTATAAAGTTGCATTAGGTGGAAATATTGGCACGGCGGTACTTGATTTACTTGATGATGAGTTTGATGTGTATGTATTGGAGCTATCAAGTTTTCAACTAGATACTACCAAAAGTTTAAAGCCTATAAGCGCAACTGTATTAAATGTATCTGAGGATCACCTAGATCGTTACGATAGCTATCAAGCTTATATAGATTCAAAACGCAGTATTTATAATTGTGCAGAGCTTATTGTAGTCAATGCCGACGATAGTCAAACACATCCTATTGAGCGTAGTACAACCCCCCAAATTAGCTTTGGTGCTCAACAAGGTGATTTTTATTTAGCGCAGTACAATAACGAAACTCATTTTATGCTTAAAGGCGATGCCTTTTTACCTGTGAGTACGCTAGCTGTGGTAGGTAAGCATAATTATTTAAATGCACTAGCAGTTATGGCGCTTTTAAGTCCTTTTGAAGTAAGCAAAAAGCAATATAAAAACGCGTTAGGTCAATTCAATGGGTTGGCTCATCGCTGCCAATTTGTAGCTGAGCTTAACGGTGTAAAGTATTTTAACGATTCAAAGGCGACCAATGTTGGAGCCACTATAGCTGCAATAGATAGTTTAGCTAGTGACGGTGAGAATCTTATTGTTATTGCTGGTGGCGATGCCAAAGGCGCTGATTTAAATGCGCTTAAACCTTACATAGAACAGCATGTAAAAGCATTAATTTGTTTTGGTAAAGATGCAAGTGACTTAGCTGCGATTACCAATAAGAGCTATTTAACAAACAATATGGAAGAAGCCGTTGCTTTGGCCAAAGTACTTAGTAGCGCAGGCAATATTGTTTTATTAGCACCTGCGTGCGCCAGTATAGATATGTATAACAATTATATGCAGCGTGGTGATGACTTTGTTCAGTGCGTTCTGGCAGATCAAATATGATTGCTTTTGCTGATATAAAAGACGCATTAACGCCCAAGCCTTCAGGGCAGTTGTACGACGTGCCGCTATTATACTGTGTAATAATGCTTATTGGTGTTGGTTTTATAATGGTTACTAGTGCGTCAATGCCTACCGCAGAGCGATTATTTAACGATCCCTACCATATAACTATTCGCCACAGCATGTTTTTAGCGATGGCCCTTGTACTTTTTTGGATAACTGTTTGCGTACCAATGGATTGGTGGAAACGTTCAAATCCTTATCTGTTGATACTGGGCATGGTGTTATTAATTGCTGTATTGATAATTGGACGTGAAGTAAACGGTGCAAAAAGATGGATACCCATTGGTCCCGTAGGCTTTCAGGTCGCAGAGGCTGCTAAATTATATTTCTTTAGTTATATAGCAGGCTATTTAGTAAGAAAGCGCGAAGAAGTACAAGAAAATATAAAAGGCTTTGCAAAGCCCATTGCTGTATTTGCTGTATATGCGCTGCTTATTTTACTGCAACCAGATTTGGGCACCGTAGTGGTAATGTTTGTAACAACCGTTGGTTTGTTGTTTTTAGCCGGTGCGAAGTTATGGCAATTTTTTGTATTGATTTTAACGGGGATTGGTCTCGTAGTTTTACTGATTATTGTTGAACCATATCGTATGGCTCGAGTTGTTGGTTTTTTAGATCCTTGGGATGATCCGTTTGGCAAAGGTTATCAATTAGTGCAGTCACTAATGGCTTATAGCCAAGGCGGTTGGTTTGGTCAAGGGCTAGGTAATAGCGTACAAAAACTGCAATATTTACCAGAAGCACACAATGACTTTATTTTTGCTGTAATAGGCGAAGAACTTGGTTTATTAGGCGTTGTAAGTATTTTAATGGTACTCGGTACCTTAGTATTTAGAGCCTTATTAATTGGCCAGCAAGCACTAAGGTGCGGTAAAGAATATGAAGGTTACTTTTCGTTTGCTATTGGTATTTGGTTTGCATTTCAAACCATGGTTAATGTAGGCGCGAGTGCTGGTATTTTACCAACAAAAGGCTTAACACTGCCGTTTATTTCTTATGGTGGTTCAAGTTTACTAATAATGACGATAGCCACGGGTATTTTATTACGCGTAGATTTTGAAACTAAGATGGCAACCAAGCAAGCCACCTCTCGCGGAGGTAAGCGATGAGCAAACGATTAGTAGTAGTGGCTGGTGGAACGGGCGGTCATATTTTTCCTGGCATTGCGGTAGCTGACTATTTAAAGCAGCAAGGTTGGCAAGTTAGCTGGATAGGCACACCAGATAGAATGGAAGCGCATGTTGTACCAAAGCATAATATAGACATTGACTTTATTAATGTAAAAGGCGTGCGTGGTAATGGATTAAAACGCCTTATAAAAGCCCCATTTATGGTGCTTAACGCAATACTGCAAGCGCGTAACGTTTTAAAAAAACAGCGTCCTGATGTCGTACTCGCTATGGGGGGGTATGTGACGGGTCCAACGGGAATTGCTGCTAAAAGTTTAGGTATCCCATTGGTGATCCATGAACAAAATGCCGTTGCAGGAATGAGTAATAAATGGCTCGCTAAATTTGCAGATCGTGTATTAGCTGCTTTTCCAAGTGCTTTTGCGCATGGTACTGCTGAGCTTGTTGGTAATCCGGTACGTCAAAGCGTTATTGACATACCTAAGCGCGAAATATCAAACCCTATCAATATTTTAGTAGTAGGTGGTTCGCTTGGTGCACAAGTGCTCAATCAAACATTGCCTGAAGCATTTAAAATGTTGAGTAATGCCACCGCAATAAGTGTATGGCACCAAACGGGTAAAGGGCATCTAGGTAGTGTAGAAGACGCTTATAAATTACATACTTTTGATGATAATAAAATAAAGATAGCTGAGTTTATTGATGATATGGATGCAGCGTATGCTTGGGCTGATATTGTTATTTGCCGAGCGGGCGCATTAACTGTTAGCGAAATTGCAGCCGCAGGGAAAATGGCTGTTTTTGTTCCGTTTCCACATGCCGTAGACGACCATCAAACCGCGAATGCGCAATACTTAGTTATGGTAAATGGGGCATTGTTAATGCCACAAGGGCAGTTTAACAAGCAATCAATAGTTGAACTTTTAAGCCCCTATTTAGCCAAGCCAATATTAATTAAACAAATGGCAGCAAATGCTCATAAACAAGCCATTTTAGATGCCACAGAATGCGTTGCAATGCACTGTGAGCAAGCAACAAATAAGAGAGTGTAAGTGAAAGAAACATCAGTACAAGAAAAACACACACGACCTGCAATGCGTCGAATTGAAACAATACACTTTATCGGTATTGGTGGTGCGGGTATGGGCGGTATTGCTGAAGTACTCGCTTTTGAAGGTTACCGTATTACAGGCTCAGATATTGCGCATAGTGCAATGACAGACCGTTTAATTAAAGCGGGCGCGGAAGTCTTTATTGGGCATCACGAAAACAACGTAAAAGATGCCAACGTAGTGGTCGTTTCAAGTGCAATTGACGAAACAAACCCTGAAATAATTGCAGCAAAAGCAGCAAGAGTTCCGGTTGTGCGCCGTGCAGAAATGTTAGCTGAGTTAATGCGTTTTCGCCACGGTATAGCGATTGCGGGAACGCATGGGAAAACGACCACAACGAGCTTAATTGCGAGTATTTACGGGCAAGCAGGGCTAGATCCAACGTTTATTATTGGTGGTTTACTCAATAGCGCCGGAAGTAACGCGAAAGTAGGTAAAAGCGATTTTTTAATAGCAGAAGCAGATGAAAGTGATGCATCGTTTTTACATTTACAACCTATGGTTTCAGTGATCACTAATATTGAAGAAGATCACATGGAAACGTATGGCGGTAGCCTTGAAAAAATGAAAGACACGTATGTGGATTTTATTCATAATTTACCGTTCTATGGCTTAGCTGTTGTGTGTATTGATTCGGAAGTAGCTGCTGAGCTCATCCCGCGTTTTGGCCGCCCTGTTATTACGTATGGCGAATCAAGTGATGCAGATTATCGGATGGGCAATTTTAGCCAATCGGCTAATACTTGTGAGTTTACCGTGACTAATAAGCAAGGTGAGAGCTTAACGGTAAAGTTAAACATGCCAGGTAAGCATAATGCACTTAATGCCACCGCAGCAATTGCTGTAGCAAAAGATCAAAATATTGCGAATCACGCAATTTTAGAAGCCCTACAAAAATTTGAAGGGATTGGTCGACGTTTTCAACACTATGGTGAATTTGAAAATGAACGCGGTAGTGTGATGCTCGTTGATGATTACGGACACCACCCATCAGAAGTTGCTGCCACAATTGCAGCTGCACGTGAAGGCTGGCCAGATAAACGCTTAGTCATGGTTTATCAACCACATCGCTTTACCCGTACACGCGACTTGTACGAAGATTTTGTTAAAGTGCTTGCTGACGTCGATCAACTATTACTGCTTGACGTGTATAGCGCCGGTGAGGAACCCATTTTAGGTGCCGATAGTAAAAGCTTATGCCGCAGCTTACGCCAACGTGGTAAAGAGCCATTGCATGTAGCTTCAAGTGGAGAGCTTGCTGGTATGCTGGCCGAGTGCTTACAAAATAACGATTTAGTATTAACCCAAGGTGCAGGTAATATAGGGCAATTAGTAAAAACCTTAGCTGCAACGGGCATGTCGATAGAAAAACTTAAACAAGGTGAAGTATGACTCAGGTAAATGCACAGTTTGGTAAAGTAGCGGTATTGCTAGGTGGAAACTCAGCAGAGCGTGAAGTGTCATTAAAATCTGGTCAAGCCGTTTTAAATGCACTGCAAAACAGTGGTGTTGATGCAATTGCATTTGATCCGCAAACTCGTTCATTATGGGAGTTAAAAGAACTAAACATAGAACGTGTTTTTATTGCGCTACATGGTCGAGGTGGTGAAGACGGTACTGTGCAAGGTGCGCTTGAATTTATGAACTTGCCTTACACGGGGAGTAATGTACTCGGTTCAGCACTTGCTATGGATAAAGTGCGCTGTAAGCATTTATTTAAGTCGGCCGGATTAAGTACGGCACCTTATACCGTTGTTGATGCTAAAAAAGGCTTCGATGCATCTTCAATAATGAATAAATTTAAAAAGGTAATGGTTAAGCCATCGCATGAGGGCTCAAGCATCGGTATGGCACAAGCAAGTACAGTACAAGAGCTTGAAAAAGCGCTGGCAAATGCATTTAAATTTGATAGCCAAGTGCTTGTCGAGCAATGGATTACTGGACGCGAGTTCACCGTGACGATATTGGGTGATGAAGTACAGCCAGTAATTGAAATGACGACCCCTAACGGGTTTTATGATTACCAAGCTAAGTATCAGTCAAGTTCAACGCAGTATCATTGCCCTGCAGATTTATCAGAGCAAGATACTAAGTACTTACAAGCTATATCGTTAGATGCGTTTGATTTAGTGGGTGCAAGTGGGTGGGGTCGTGTTGATGCAATGCAAGACGAGCAAGGGCATTTTTACCTACTAGAGGTAAATACAGTCCCAGGTATGACCGAAAAATCGCTAGTACCAATGGCAGCAAAAGCAAATGGGGCAAGTTTTGAGCAATTAGTTGTTCGCATTTTGGAGCAAACGCTTTAATATGCATCCCCTTTTAGAAAAAGCACTAAAAATCAAACAGCAACTAAATTGGTCGCTAATTTTTGGAGTAAGCTTTTTTCTAGTTGTAGTGATTGGTTTAGTGCAACTAACCACTGGTATTTCAGATTGGCTAGTTGAAAATAAAGATGCCCAAATTAAGCAGTTAACTGTGCAAGGACATCCAAAGTACACCGATGAAACCGCGATTATAAAAGCAATAAAAAAAGCGGATTTAAGTAGCTTTTTTGAACTCGATGTAAAGCATGTGCAACAACTTGTGCAAGATTTACCTTGGGTAGCTACTGTATCGGTACGAAAACAATGGCCCGATACAATACAAGTCTATGTAGTGGAACATGAAGTCGTCGCGCACTGGAACAGTGATTTATTACTGAATCAAAGTGGTGAAGCTTTTCAAGCTAGCAGTGATAAAATAAGTGCCGATTTACCGGAGTTGTTTGGACCAGAGGGTAGCGAACAAGAAGCATGGATTGCCTTTAAACAACTTGATGAGATGCTTAGAGTTAACTCTTTAACATTAAAAAGTTTAGCGTTATCGGAGCGTTTTTCGTGGCAGTTATGGTTAGATAACGGGGTGCGTTTAAATTTAGGGCGCAAAGATAAAGCTAAACGTGTACAGCGGTTTATAGATGTTTACCCGCGAATGAAACAACGTGAAGATGCACAAATAGACACAATCGATTTACGGTATGATACCGGCCTTGCAGTGAGTTATAAGCCAGTGCAAGAAGAACAATTACAAAATAAGAGTAAGGCATGACTAAGTCAGCAGAAAGAAACCTAGTAATAGGATTAGACGTTGGCACCTCGAAAGTGGTTGCTACGGTAGGTGAAATCACCGCAGATAACAAGCTCAGCATTGTTGGTGTGGGCAGCCAAGTATCTCATGGTATGGATAAAGGCGGTGTTAACGATTTAAACTTAGTGTCTGAGTCTATTCGCCGAGCTATAGACGAAGCTGAATTAATGGCTGATTGTCGTATTAGCTCTGTGTACTTGGGTATCTCTGGTAAACATATTCAATGCCAAAACGAAAGCGGCGTAGTGGCTATTAATAATACCGAAGTGACGGATGAAGACATTGAAAATGTTATTCATATCGCGCGTTCTGTACCTATTTCGGCTGAACGTAAAATGCTGCATGCTCTGCCGCAAGAGTACAGTATTGACATGCAAGAGGGTATTAAAAACCCATTGGGCATGAGTGGCGTTCGAATGGAAGCACGTGCACATATTATTACGTGTTCAAACGATATGGCTAAAAACATTGAAAAATGCGTACACCGTTGTGGCCTTGAAGTCGATCAACTTATTTTTACAGCATTAGCATCGTGTTATTCAGTGCTGACACCCGATGAAAAAGAGCTCGGTGTTGCTGTACTTGATATTGGTGGTGGTACAATGGATATCACTATTTATATTAATGGCGCGCTGCGTCATTCAGCGGTTATTCCTGTCGCCGGTAATCAAGTGACGGGTGATATTGCAAAAATATTTCGTACACCTATATCACATGCAGAGTCACTCAAAGTACAATATGCATGTGCAAGTAGCCAAATGGCAAGTAGCGAAGACACAATTGAAGTACCAAGCGTGGGCGGACGACCAGCAAGATTGATGTCGCGTCATACGTTATCAGAGGTTGTTGAACCTCGTTTTAGAGAATTATTTGAATTGGCGATGGAAGAAATTCGTCGTTCGGGTTTAGAAGACCAAATTGCGGCAGGCCTAGTTATAACAGGCGGAACTGCTAAAATGACTGGCGCAATGGAAGTGGCAGAAGACATTTTCCAAATGCCAGTAAGAATAGGCAAACCAATCGGGATAGTTGGTTTGACAGACTACGTAGATGATCCTTCGTACGCAACCGCTGTTGGTTTGTTACAATACGGCCGTACCATGCAATCGATGAATGCACAAAAGTCGAAAGCAGAGGATAACAATAATTGGTGGAACCGCATTGCAAAATGGTTTCAAGGCGAGTTTTAATGCTCAAGTCGGAGAGTAAACATGTTTGATATAATGGAACAACACAGCGAAGAAGCTGTCATAAAGGTAATTGGCGTGGGCGGTGGCGGCGGTAACGCTGTTGAGCACATGGTAAAACAACAGATTGAAGGCGTGCGCTTTATAGCGGCTAATACGGATGCACAAGCATTACGTAATTCATCTGCAGATATTACAGTACAATTGGGCACGCAAATAACCTCTGGGCTGGGTGCGGGCGCAAATCCTGATGTAGGCCGTCAATCGGCTGAAGAAGATGCTGATACCATTCGTGCTAGCCTTGAAGGCGCAGATATGGTCTTTATTGCAGCGGGTATGGGCGGTGGTACAGGTACTGGTGCAGCACCGGTAGTTGCTAAAATAGCGAAAGAGCTAGGTATTTTAACTGTTGCAGTCGTAACACGTCCTTTTGACTTTGAAGGCAAAAAGCGTGCAGCAGCTGCTGAGCAAGGTATTAATGAATTGTCAGAAATTGTAGATTCGCTTATTACAATTCCGAACAATAAATTACTTAAAGTTTTAGGAAAAGGGACTACACTTCTAGATGCCTTCGCTAAAGCAAATGACGTATTATTTGGCGCGGTTCAAGGTATTGCAGAGCTAATTACACGTTCTGGTTTAATTAACGTGGATTTCGCCGATGTAAGAACGGTAATGTCTGCAATGGGTACTGCTATGATGGGAACTGCATCTGCATCAGGCCCTGATCGTGCCCAAGAAGCAGCAGAAGCGGCTATTTCAAGCCCATTACTAGAAGACGTTGATTTAACCGGCGCTAAAGGTATCTTGGTTAATATTACCGCCGGTATGGACATTGCGATTGAAGAATTTGAAATTGTGGGTAATCACGTTAAAGCGCTTGCGTCAGAAAACGCAACGGTTGTTGTTGGTGCAGTTATTGACCCAGAAATGACAGATGAATTACGAGTAACAGTTGTTGCAACTGGCTTAGGAGGCGATCGTCGCCCGCAGTTTGGTATTGTAGATAACGGCTTTAAAAAAGCATCAGGTTCTGATGTTGCAAGTTCTTCAAACCAATCGAGCAGCATGTACGTACCAAGCTTTGCGAGTCAAGGCACAAGCACTGAAGAAAGTAGTACTGCTAATGCAAAAGTTGAGAGCAAAGAACAAGCGCCTTCTTCTAGCTCAAATAGCAATATGAGTTCTTCAACGCAAAGCAGTAAAAAAGCGGATAAATCAGAAGGCAGTGATTATTTTGATATCCCCGCTTTTTTACGTAAACAAGCTGATTAATAAAATAGTACTTTCGTTCGTAATTTGAACGAAAATTGGATTTTAGGCGTATTTATGTTAAAATCCGCCGTCTGAATGTAATTAATTTTAAGTGAGCGAACCTATGATTAAACAGCGTACGATTGCACAAGTAGTCAAAGCCATAGGAATTGGACTTCATAAAGGTGAGAAGGTCACAATAACTCTCCGACCTGCGAGCGCAAATACTGGGATTGTATTTCGCCGTGTAGACCTTGATCCGGTTGTTGATTTTGAAACAACACCTGAAGCCGTTGGTGATACGCAATTATGTACCTGTTTAATTAATAAAGATGGCGTTCGCTTATCGACTACTGAGCATCTTATTGCAGCAGTTGCTGCAATGGGGATTGATAATCTAATTGTTGAATTAGACAGCTCAGAAGTGCCGATTATGGATGGTAGTGCATTACCATTCATATACTTGTTACAAAAAGGTGGTATTGAAGAGCAAAATACGGCTAAACGCTTTATTCGAATCAAAGAAAAAGTACGTATTGAAGAAGATGGTAAGTGGGCTGAAGTTGAGCCGTATGATGGTTTTCATATCGACTTTGAAATTGCATTTAACCATCCAGCTATCAACGAAAGTCGCCAACGCATTGGTTTAGATATAACAACACAAAGCTTTATTGAAGAAATCAGTCGCGCGCGTACTTTTGGATTTATGAAAGACATTGAATACATGCATGCAAACAACCTAGCGCTAGGTGGTAGTATGGATAGTGCTGTGGTACTTGATGAATTCAAAGTTTTAAATCCTAACGGTTTACGTTATAGCGATGAGTTTGTTAAGCACAAGATATTAGACTGTGTTGGTGACATGTTTATGACAGGTCATAACCTTTTAGGTAAAGTAACCGCATTTAAATCGGGTCATGATTTAAATAATAAATTACTTCGTAAAATTATGGCTACAGAGTCAGCATGGGAGTGGGCAACATTTGAAACGCCTGTGACGATGCCTGCACCCGGTCTTGAGTTAGCTCCAGCCTAAAAACAGTAAAAGTACAGTTCGCAAACAGTTATAAAAAATGACGCTAATTAGCGTCATTTTTTTGCGTGAAATTCACTCTATTATAACTCTAAAAGAGCTTGTAACTGATTTAGATGAGTTACGGTATAGGTTGGCTTTATTCCGTCGGCTAATTGCTCACCAGGATGCTGTAACCAGCAAGTATCAATACCAGCATTGTTGCCGCCAAGTATGTCACTTGCTGCGGTATCACCTACCATAAGTATCTCGCTTTTATCTGGGTTACCCATTAGCTCAAATGTGTGCTCGAAAATAGCTTTATTCGGTTTTGCTATACCTACAAGTTCAGATATAACTAACCATTCAAACATATCTTTTAAGCCAGTATGTTCAAGTCGGACAGTTTGTAAACGCGCAAAACCATTAGTAATAATACCTAATTTAGCATTTAGTTTTAGCTTATTTAAGAGCTCAATAGCGCCTGGTAATGGTTCACAAATTTGTGCCATCGCATCTAAAAAAGCATCGTTTAGCTCTTTTGCTGGTACATTGAGCCTGGCAGCCCATTCATTAAAGCGTGTTACTTGTAAGTAATCTGCGCTAATAGTGCCATTTTGATAATCAACCCACAGTTGCTTATTGGTTTTTTGATAATGAATATAATCGTCTTGGCTAAAATCTACGTTGTAAGCTTTAAACATGCGAGTCATGCCCGCTAAAATATCAAACCTAAATAAGGTTTCGTCTGCATCAAACAATACATAGCTGTATTTCATTAAACTTCCTAATTAATTTGTTTGGCTGTAAAGATCGACGTGTAAAAAAGGCGCCATAGCTAAAGTGAGTGCTTGTGTATAGGTACTTTCACGGGTGGCATGGTTATTTGTTAGTAACCCTATAGCGCCTCCTTTTTGTTTAACATTGATAGTATTAAATGCCTTGTCCATTACGTCGCCAAGTTCTTCGCCATTAAGTAATGCGTTATAAAGCACTTGAGGCAAGGGGAGGTTGCTGCTGCGCCCTACAACTTGATTTAAGGTATTATCAATAACTACGTAAGCAAAGGTTGCTGCACCATAGCTAAATTGCTCTGCACCTCCTTCCATTGCCACGTAGTAGTGAGCTTGGTGATGTTCTTTGCAATAATTAACACGATTTTGTGCGCCAATACGTGTTTCGTCTTCGCCAATAGGTTGATCGGGCACATTGGATGGGGCATCAACACCTTGGCAATCAATTTCATGATCAGGGAAATACATTGCAAAAATATATTTAGCCGCGTTAATTTTTACAGGGTTTTTAGAACCCACAATAATTTTTAATGAGTACAACACAATGTCCCTTATTGTTACTAAAAATCAGCAGTGTACGTGAGAGAGCTCAATCTTAGAAGAGGAGTTAAATAGGTATATCCAGAGGTGCTAAGTTTTCCAGTGCACGCTTCTTCAAAATTATATCTTTAATGAGAGGGGTAAGTACCAGCTCCATTGCTAAACCCATTTTACCACCAGGCACCACAAGTGTATTGATACGGGACATAAAGCTGCCTTCGATCATGCGTAAATAATACGGAAAATCAACATCATCAATTCCTCTAAAGCGAATAACGACAAAGCTTTCATCAAGTGATGGAATATCTTTTGCGCTAAATGGGTTTGAGGTATCAACTGTTGGTACACGCTGAAAGTTTATATGCGTACGCGAAAATTGCGGAGTAATGTGATTAATATAGTCATCCATGCTACGCACAATAGACCCCATAACAGCTTCGCGAGAATGGCCACGTTCAGAAGTATCACGGATTAGCTTTTGAATCCATTCAAGGTTAATAATAGGTACCATACCTATTAATAAGTCGACATGTTTCGCTACATCTACATCCTGATCGACAACGCCACCATGTAAACCTTCGTAAAATAAAATATCAGTGTTTTGATCAAGATCTTGCCAAGGAGTGAACGTACCTGGTAATTGATTGTAGGGAACAGCCTCATCAAATGTGTGTAAATAGCGGCGTAATTTGCCTTGTCCAGTTTCGCCATAATTGCTAAATAATGCTTCTAGCGCGCTGAAGTCATTGGCTTCTCGGCCAAAGTAACTAATGTGTTTGCCTTCTTGTTGTGCTTCACGCACTTTTTTATCCATTTCAGGGCGAGTGTAACGATGAAAGCTATCTCCTTCGATAAAAGCAGCTTGAATATTTAGGCTACGAAAAATATGTTTAATTGCATTGGTTGTGGTGGTTGTACCCGCACCCGATGAACCAGTTATTGCAATAATAGGGTTTTTAGCTGACATGTTAATTCTCTTTTTTAGGACCCGATTTTATAACCAGACTAAACTTAACACTATTTTAAGTTGTTTGGATATTTTAAGCGTTGACTGACTCAGGCCAAGTGACGGCATCAGCGAATAACGTTATCATGAGGTGCTTAAAATTAAAACGAGAGAAAGCATGAAACTTATTAAACCATTACTAGGCTTCTTTTGCGTAAGTGTCCTGAGCCTAGGTATAGCACACGCTAGCATGCCAAAAAGCCAAATATTACTTGCTGATTTAAATACACCTTATGGCTTGCAAGTAACGATAGTGAGCGATAAAACAAGTTATAACAATCAGCCTTACTTAACCAGTACAGGTTTATATTTTACTCACGAGGTATTAGTTGGTGATAAAAGCCAAACTGATATTGCCTACTATGACTTAACAACTCAGCAGGTTAGCAATCTCACCAAGTCAGCTGTCAGCGAATATTCGCCAACATTGATGCCAGATAAAAGTAATTTATCAGCTATTGTAGTTGAAGCCGATGGTAAGCAAAAACTCTGGCAATATTCAGCTTTAAGTGAGGGGCCCGCAACACGAATTTTTGATTGGATAGAGCCCGTTGGTTATCATGCTTGGGGTATTAAGAATGATTTAGTGATGTTTATTTTAGGTGAGCCCCACACACTTCAATATACTTCAGTAGAGGCTGCTAAAGGTCAGGTTGTTGCAAGCAACATTGGCCGCACGCTTATTTATAATAACTCGACGGCTACATTTTTATTTAGTTACACTAAAAACGAACAACACATTTTAGCTAGCTTTAACCCTCAAAATAAACAGGTTGAAGACTTACTAAGGTTACCATCTCAAGTTCAAGATTTTATTTTAAAAGACGATGCAACGATTGCTTACGCTATTAAAAACCGTGTTTATCAGCGCAAGCTTAATGGCAGTAATGAAATATCGCAATGGCTTGATTTAAGCACTTACTGTAAAACGAATATAACAAGAATGAGTTATAACAATGAAAAGCTCGCTTTTGTATGTGATATAACGAAGTAAAGCAGACAAATAAATTCAGATTTTATTGTGTATGCGTTAATCTAATGCGTAAATTAACTAATAGGGATTACACGTGGCTTATAGTGCAGACGAGCTGACAGAGCAGCTTATTAAATTACAATGCAGAAGTAATTTTAAGATTAAAAATATTGCAGAATACATGTTAGTAAACTCTAAAGAAGCTTTTTATACTCATAGTGAAAGTGGCAAAGGTAAAATAGTAATTCGCCCTGCATTTGAAGTATTTAGCGATGATTTTAGTGATATTGATGGCGTAACACGTGCGCAAGGGTATTTTCATAGCAGCGAGATGACACGCTTCCCGACACGTATTTTTAAAAGCGCCCAACCTATTCACTACGGTGTGGCATTTAAAATAAACTCTGAGCAAGCAGCCAAAGATTTTATAGCCAAGCTTACAATGATTATTGGCAACTAATTTTATATAAAAAGTAAAAAGCCGCCGAATTTATATTCAGCGGCTTTTGTATTTTTATAGCTTAATCACTAAGAATTACTTACTTTTTAAGAAGCTATTAACCGACTCTAGTTCGCGAGTTTTAAGTGCGATACAGTCATTTGTGCTTTCTTCAAGTTTACTTAACGTACGTGCATAACCTGCTACATAGGCCACTTTTTTGTTAAAAAAGTCTTGTGTTTTAGCTAAGCTTTTTGCATTACAACTTGCGGTTGTAAAGTACGGTAAGTTAGGTACAAAGAACGGTGGCAAGCTTGTTGTTACTTTATCGTAATTGGCGTATATCCAGTCAATAAACAATGCTTGGCGTTCGTCTGTGTAACTTTGACCAGACAAAATAGTACGCATATCAGAGGCGGTTACTTCATCCGTTAAGCTGTAAGCTAAAACGGATTTTTGTAGCTCAGGGTTACCAAAAAAGCCCATTGCAGCAAGCATATTAGTGCGTACTTGTGGATCTTTTGTGGTTTTAAATGTCGTCATAAACTGATCAAGTAATGCTTTATCACCATGAAAAGCTGCCAGTCTTAAATAAGTGCCCGCTAAGTAAGGATCTACTTTTTGTGGGTTGTTTAAATACACTTGCGTTTGCTCTTTGGCTTTATTAATTATAACTTGATCTTCACCATCAAAACCTAAGCGTGATACAACCGCCGCACGAAGTTGTGCAATAGCACCATCTTCTCCAGCTTTTGCCTCTAAACCATATTTTTTAGCTGCAGGAGTAACTGCATCACGAATAAATGCAGGCCATAGGTCTTTATTGCTATCGTCTTTAAACGTACGTTGTTGCGATACTAAGTAACCTAATGCGGTATTTGCTACGCGAGGGTGGTTATCGCTTGCGAATACTTCAAGTGTTTGCATTAACTTAGCCGCAGATATAACACCAGCATCAAGTAGCGCGTCAGTGGCTGATAATAACGCCAAACGCTCGCGGTCAGTCAATACGCTTGCTGCATTATCGATAAGTGCGTTAAATTGCGTGTCATCCATTACCCAGCGGTAATAGCCTAGTGCACCTTGATCAGGATAAATCCATTCTGGTTCAAAGTCTAAATCTAGCGTTTGGCTTTGTTTATTAAGTAATACGTTTGCTGTTTTTACTTTATCGCCCGCGCCATATTTAATTGCAACAGGTACATTCCATAATTGTTCTGGGGCATCAACGCCTGCGTTTACAAAGCGGCTTTGTGAAATAGTTACTTTGCTACCTTGCTGAGTTACTTTAACTAGCGGGAAGGAGGACTGTTCAATAAACGATTTTAAAACACCCGCTACATCTTTATTTGATGCTTTACCTAGTGCTTGCCATAAGTCAGCCGCTTCTGCATTTTTGTAAGAGAATTCTTTCAAGTAGCTTTGAATCCCTTTTTGAAACGCGTCTTCGCCAATCCAGTTTTCAACCATCGCAAGTACTGAGCTACCTTTGCTGTAAGCAAGACCTAAACCGTCCATAATGTCGGCTTCAGTTTTTATTGGCTTACGAATAGGCTTAGTACTTAAACGCGCATCAAGTGCCATTACGTTGTTTTGTGGCAGGTCTAAGTGCGATTCAAACTCAGGGTTAAGCTGCTTAGTAATTTTGGCAGCCATCCAGCTAGCAAATGCTTCGTTTAACCATAAATCGTTCCACCATTTCATGGTGACTAAGTTACCGTACCATTGGTGAGCAAGTTCGTGAGCAATAATTGATACATTACGTTGTTTTTTACTGCGTGTTGCTGCAGCTAAATCAACTAATAAAATATCTTCTCGGTAGGTCACTAAGCCTGAATTTTCCATTGCACCAAATGGAAATTCTGGCACTGCAACAGAGTCTAATTTTTTATATACATAAGGAATGCCAAAGTATTCTTCAAGTGCGCTCAGTACTTTTGGCATGTTTTCTTTTGCGTATTGGGCTAAGTGAATTTTACCTTGCGGGGTAATTACACGACCAGGAATTGGCATACCTTTAATTTCTAATTCTTCAAACGGGCCAACAGCCATAGCGACTAAATATGAAGGAATTGGCGGCGTTTTATCAAAGTAGTGTGTGGTCATATCGCCATTAACGATTGCTTTAAGCTCAGGTGTGTTGGCATATACTTTTTGTGATGTAGGCGCAGTAATTGTTAACTGAAATGGGATTTTGTAGCTTGGCTCGTCAAATACAGGAAACGCACGACGCGCGTCGCTCATTTCAAATTGAGTAAATAAGTAAGGTGTACCTTGATCTAACGTTTTGTACAAGCCTACGCTTTGGCGATTATACGGCGCTGAAAAATCTACTTTAAGAGTGTATTTACCTGGTTGAATTTGTTCACCACAGCTAAATTTTACTTTACCTGTTTTAAGCATTTCATTGTTTAAATCACAGTTTTCATCACCAAGCAGTTGCGCCATTTTAACAGCGTAAGCTACGCCATTTAACTCAATGTATTTTGTTGGTTTTAGTACTTCTAGGGAAATCTCAGTCATCCCTGTAAATGTATCTTGGCTTGGGTCGAGTGTTAACGACACCTTTTGTGAACTTGGTTTTGCGAGTTTTTCGATAACGAATTCGTTAGCGTGTGCAGCATTCATTGCCAGTGCAACGCTCACTGTTAAAAGGCTTTTAAAAAACATAGTGATCCCTTGATTGTTGTTGTTAGAAACACCCAAATAAATTAGGCGCAAGGTATCCTATCAGTTTTTTTTCATTGAGTAATTTATTATACCAGCGCTATAGCGGGTAAATAGTAACAAAGTTTGTCAGTGACTTTCGCGTGTTATAAAGCGCTGCCAGCTTAAATTAGTATTAATGGTACGTAGTTGTTGAATAACAGTATTTAGCAAAGTGGTGTCGTTAAACGTATCGTGTTGATACTCGTTAAAGCCCATTAAATAATTAAAGGCATCTTTAGAGCTGGCTTGTAGGGCGTATATACGAACTTGCTGCTCAAAGTTAAGGCGCAGGCTGCTTATTGCTGTTTTCATACCGAGTTGATCTACGTTTGGGATATCACATTTTTGTAAGTAGCCAGCCCGCTCACCTTCACCTGAAAACCAAATACGTACTTTTTCGCTGTATCTGCCCGTTTTAGCCGGTAAATCGAACATTAACCTGTGGTGTTTTTGCGATTTAATAAACGCTATGTATTCATTAAAGCCTGCATTGATAAGTGCTTGATGTACAGGGACTAAGCGAGGTTTTATTTTTCCATGTGTATGAAAGTTAAAGCATAGAATTTTTTTTTCAACAGATAGATCGTCAAGTGTTAAGCAACCAATCTCATCGCTGTAAGCGCCACTATAGTAAGCAATTAAAGGCAGCCAAAAATGCCAATGTTTCGCTTGTTCGCGAGCAACCTTAAAATCACCGTATATATATCCATTATAAAGCGTGTGTAGTTCCATGGCGGAAAAAGGCCGGCGACCAAGATGGGTTTTCAACGTAATACCTTGAAAATAATGATGTGTTTTATCTTATACCCAACTAGCAGTTGATGCTAGTTGGGTTTACTCGCTTTAAAAATAAAGCGGGTAACGTATTATTCACTCAGTGCGCGAGCTAAGCCTGTTGGTTCAATTTCTGCGCATACTTGGTCATCATTCCAGTTAATGCCAACAAGTGCATTATCTTCATTTAAGTCTTCAACCCAAGCATCTAAAAATTCATCGAGATTGATCTCTACAGGGCTGTAGTCTTTCCACTCTTCTTTACATTGCGCTTTAGCTGCTGCTTCACTTTCCCAAAGTAGTAACACGTCAGTTTCGTCAAATTGATTAGAATCACATACTACAAAGCCATTATCTTCTGCACCAAGTGCCCAAATTACTTCGCTAACACGTACTTTTTCTACGAAGTTAACCAGTTGTGATTCAATTTCGATATCGCTCATGTGTTTACCTTTTTAAATTAGTGACGAGAATTAGTATCTATTGCCGCTTAGTGCTTGCTGTATTGCTTATTAAAAGCAATACGCTTTGGATGCTGACAAAAGTCAGTCCGCTCGCGAAAGCAAATCAAGTAGGTAGTATAAACTGATGTTGGGGTATTCACAGCTTTTAAATACTTGATCACATAAATCAGTATTTAAACAGTTTAATATTTGCTCAGTCGGTTCGTTTGTAAGTTAGAAAACGTATCGCTAATTTGATGCAATTAGCTTTGGCTGGCTTCTTGAAGCAAAAAGCGCACTATGGAGTTAGAGTTAATAAGCATGAACATAGCGTTGATTTAAATAGGTGTTTTTTTGGGAGAGGTACTTTAGGGCGTGTTGACCTTTCGTGATTGATTTTGCAGCTGACTGTTTTTTTTAGGCAAGACAGAGCCTATGTCGTGTGGTTATTCCCCATAAATAGGCGATAACGCAGCATAAATGCCAAACATGCGCTGCCCTCTGGGTTCTTTCTAGAGACAATTAACTCTTTGTTACTCGGTTTTTACTTAGCCCGCTAGGTTACAAACCTCGCGCCGCGATTAAATCGCCCCTAGATTGAACAAATTTCAATCCACAAAGGTCAACAGCTCCTAGTGCATGGGTATTTAATAAAAAAGCCGCACGAGCGGCTTTTAATAAATGGTATGTATCAAATTATTCTGAACGACTGGTTACTTCAAGCAAATGATAACCAAATTGTGTTTGCACTGGGCCTTGTACTTCATTAATTGGTGCAGAAAATACCACTTTATCAAATTCTGGTACCATCATACCGGGACCAAATTCACCAAGGGCACCGCCGTCTTGGCCTGAAGGACAATTAGAATGTGCTTTTGCTAACTCAGCAAAAGCTTCACCTTGCTCAATTTTTTCTTTTAAGTCTAAACATTGTGCTTCACTGTCTACTAGGATGTGTCGTGCGCTTGCCACTGTCATAAATTCTCCGCTTATATTTGGTGTTTTTTTAACCTAATGAAATGTCATTCTAGTTAGTTTCAACTAATTGTACCAGTATAAACTTATTTCTCAGAAAGCACAGTTTCAATTGCTGATATCATCGGCTCTGAATTTGGTAACATTTTACTATTAAAACGCAATATTTTTTTACGATCCGCAGACACGAGGTACTTATAAAAGTTCCAGTTAGGAGAGCTGGTTTGTGCGTTTAAGTGATTAAAAATTGGATTTGCGTTGCTGCCACGTACTTCACTGGTGGCAAACATAGGAAAAGTAACCCCATAGTTTATAAAGCAAACTTTAGCTGTGTCTTTTTCATCGTTTTCTTCTTGAAAAAAGTCATCAGAAGGAAACCCCAATACGACTAACCCTTGTTCTTTATATTGTTGGTATAGTGCTTCCAGATCTTTAAACTGAGGTGTGAAGCCACAATTACTTGCTGTGTTTACTATTAATAGCGGTTTATTTTTGAATTGACATAAATTGATAGATTCTTCAGAGCGCAGTTTACGAATATCGACATTAGTAAAATCCGTGCAGGTTTGTTCTGATTGCTCATTGCTATCGAAATTATTTTGAGCTTGCGCGGTAGCAGTTATAAATAAAATACTGAATCCTATAATTACTTTTTTTAACATAACGAACGCCTATATTTCCGATTGTTAGAGTTGATGATGATACGCTAATATAGAGAAAATTGATCAACCATGTAATGACTTATGACCACTCGTTTAGCAAATATTAATGATCTTAGCGACATTGTCGCCATTTATAACGAAACCATTGCTGGGCGGATGGTAACCGCCGATACAGAAAATGTAACTGTTGCAGAAAAGCGTGATTGGTTTAATAGTCATACCGCAGAACGGCCAATTTACGTTTACTGTGAAAACAACCAAGTATTGGCATGGTTAAGTTACAAATCATTTTACGGTCGTCCAGCCTACGATGGTACTGTTGAAATGAGTATTTACATTACCGCAAAAGCACAAGGTAAAGGGTTGGGGAAAAAATTAATGAATTTTGCACAAACCCAAGCTAAGCAATTAAATATTAAAGTATTACTGGGCTTCATTTTTAGCCATAACTTGCCAAGCGTTAAACTATTTAAGCATTTCAACTTTGCAGTGTGGGGAGAGCTTCCTAATGTTGCCATTATGGATGGGAAGCTATACAGCCTAATGATTTTTGGAAAACATTTGCAATAACTCACACCACAATATAGTTATTTTTTTCTTGTAAATATATATGGGAAAATGTGCTAACTAATTATTTTAGACTACGCTATTTATATATTAAGTTAATTAACTGTAAGTGTAGCTTGATGATTCGGAAAATATTAATCGTAGATAGCAGCAGCGTAATCGCTATGCGCGTAAAGGTACTTTTAGAATTAATTGGCTGTGAAGTCGAATTAATTCATTTTTCTATGCTAAAAATGTATACCAATGTGAGTTGCTACGACTTAATTGTCATAGCACACGGCGTACCTGTCACTGCAATAACATGTTTAGTTGAAAAAGTACCGCAAGAGCGTTTTATGCTTCTTGCTCCAAAAGCTGAAAGTGGCCAGCAGCTTACTACATTTAGTGAGCTCAATCATGTTGTGCCTAATGCAACAGTGGTTTACCCGTTTTTTTCAAACAAAGAAATTACGTCTTTATTAGAAAGTCTGTTAGAAATAGGCTCAAATCATATACTTCAATTACCAACCATTTTATTAGTGGACCATATACCTGAACGTCTCGAAAATATGAAAAACAGCTTAGTGGGCGCGCACATAAGAACATATACAGCCACTAACTTCGAAGAAGCGTTGGAAGTCGTTACAAATAGGGATTTAGATATACTTATTAGTGATTTTAGTTTGGGCGATACAACGGGACTTGAAATTTTTTCTAAGTTAAAAGTTGAACACCCCCGTTGCCGTTGCTTACTCTTTACCTCTCGCTCAGATCAAGTTTCGATGATAGAAGCAATTCGTCAAGGCGTTGAAGATGTGTTAATTAAACCACTTAATGATAATGTTCTTTTGCAGTCGGTACATAAATTATGGCAAACCGAGTTATTGCAAAGACACAATACTGAGCTCGTCGAAAGGCTCCAAGATACAGTAGATGCGCTTATTGAAAAAGACAGCTTACTGCAAGTTATTTATAAAAACACACCTGATGCGATTATGCTATTTGAGCGTGATGGTAACGTAATTGAAGCTAATAATTCGTGTTTAAAGTTATTTAATTTGACCTTTAATGAGCTTGAGAATAAGTCGGTTTTTAATTTTTTAGACTCAGACTCAAGCGCAATTATTAAAGATAAAATATCCACTTTGAACAGTAATCGGCAATTTAGTTGTGATCTATACTTATCAAAAACAGCGGGTGGGTGCATACCACTTGTGGGGTCATTTAATGAAATAGATCATCATGGCGAAATTGCACTTGCGGTAATATTTAAAAACGTCACACATTTAAAGCAAAAAGAAGAGCTGCTACTTGAAGCAAAAGATATTTTAGAAGAGCAAGTAAGAGCGCGTACTTCGCAGTTAGAGCATGCTAAAAATGTTGCTGAGGCCGCAAACTTAAGTAAATCAGAATTTTTAGCAAATATGTCACACGAACTACGCACCCCAATGCATTCAATTTTAAGCTTTGCGCGTTTTGGTTTAAATAAACTAGAAGCAGGTGATCTAGCAAAAGAAAAACTTTTAAAATATTTATCTCGTATTGAAAGTAGTGGAGAGCGATTGCTTTCTTTGCTTAATAATTTGCTCGACTTATCTAAACTTGATGTAGGGAAATTTCCTTTTAATCCTCAGTCAAATAATTTAGCCAATATTATTAAAATGAGTATTGATGATGTTGCAGGTACTGCAATGGAAAAGGAAATTGAAATTGTATTTATAGCTCAGCCTACAGCCGTTATTGCGCAGTGTGACGAAGAGCAAATAAATCAATTATTACGAAATGTATTAGGTAACGCACTAAAGTTTAGCGATCGGAAAAGTAAAATAACTGTCAGCTTAGAGTCAGACAATGGGTTTGCCATAATAGAAGTTATTGATGATGGCGTTGGTATACCAGAGGATGAACTTGAATATATTTTTACTAAATTTGTACAAAGCAGTAAAACAAATAGTGGTGCAGGTGGGACTGGTTTGGGGCTTGCTTTATGTAGAGAGTTTGTGTCCTTGCACCAAGGCAATATCAGAGCTCTTAATAACGAAAATGGTGGAGCAACGATTTGTATACAAGTTCCACTGAAGATCAAGCAAGATAAACACTCCGCAAATGAAGAGTTAGCACAGCAAAGTAGCTGAAATTGCTAGGCAAACACAATAACGTTCTAGAATTTGAATGGATAAAATATTATGGCTTTAACTAAAATTCTTGCAGTTGACGACGAACCTTTTAACCTAGAGATAATTGAAGAAATTTTAGAGTCTCTTGATTTTGAATTAAAAGTTGCCACGAGCGGCCCTGAATGCTTGGACATGGTTGAAGAATATATGCCACAAGTTATTTTACTTGATGTGAGTATGCCACAAATGAATGGCTACGAAGTGTGTAAAAATCTAAAATCTAATCCAAATACGGCACATATAATTGTTATGTTTGTATCTGCAAGGGGAACGGTTGAGGAGCGAATGGAAGGTTACTCTGTGGGCGCTGAGGATTATATAGTCAAGCCATTTGGGCATAATGAACTTAAGTCTAAATTAAATAATTTAAGCCAAGTTTTAAGGGAAAAAGAAAGCCTTGAGAAACAGGTTGAAGCGGCTACCTCAACAGCATTTAATGCAATGGCAAATAGTAGTGAAATGGGGCAAATAGTTAATTTTGTCGAAAATATAGGTTTTATAAATGATCCTCAAACGCTTGGTAAGGCTCTTGTAAGCTGCCTACAGTCATTTGACCTGCAGAGTAACGTTGAGTTTAGGTATGACAATAATATTGATCATTTTGCATTAAATGGAGTGTGCTCACCTATTGTTATTGAGTTATTTGAGATGCTTAAAAATAAAGGGCGATTACATGAGTTTTCACATCGAATTTTAGTGAATTATGAATTTATTAGTTTATTGATTTTAAATATGCCAGACCATGATCCCGATAAACATGGGCGTATTCGTGATCACGCTTGCTTTATTGTCAGTGTTACTGAGCAGCAATTGCGTGCGATATTAACTAAACAAATGCTTGAATCTCAGCAAGAAAAACTAAATTCGGTGGCAAGTGCCGTGCATAGTAAGTTTCATGGCTTAATTAGTTTGCTAAATGATAATCGTAAAAATAATGAAAAAGTGTTTAAACAGCTACAAGAAGATCTAGAAGTAAGGATCCCAACTATGGGATTAGATGAAGATCAAGAAATATTCATCTATAAAAAAGTAGATGAAACAATTCAAAAATCAATTGCGAGGGAAGAGTCTGTTCAGCAAGTTAAAGCCGCTTTTGCCGAAATAGAGCAAGATCTGTCATTACTTTTGAAAAACTAACTACTTCGCAATATAAAGGTTTACTCAAGTTATGTTATGCATCTCTGGGTAAGCCTTTTTCTACAATTCTTATCAATCTGGCCGTTTTACGTAGCGCAACTCGTTGTTTATCATTTTGTTGGGCTAGTGCCCATTCAATATGCTCTAAAACCAGCGCACTGCAATGTTGACCTTTATCTTCAAGAGCGTGAATAATAGCCGGGCTAAACTCAGCATTACCTAAACCCACTGCTATATTACGTAACCAACGTTCGTGGCCAATGCGACGGATAGGGCTACCTTCAGTATTTTTTAAAAATGTAGGCTCATCCCAAGCAAATAACTCAAGTAAGTCTTTATCTTTTAATTGTGTGCGAGGGTGAAAGTCATTTTCATCAGTAATTTGGCCATATCGATTCCAAGGGCAAACTAACTGGCAATCATCGCAGCCATAAACACGATTACCTAATAATGCTCTATATTGCTCTGGAATAGGCCCCTGAAGTTCTATTGTTAAATAGGATATACATTTACGAGCATCTACTACATAGGGCTCTACAATCGCACCCGTAGGGCAAAGCGTTATACAGGCAACACATTTACCGCAGCCCTCAAAGGTGTTTTCGGCGTCTATAGGTAATGGCAAATCAATAAATAGTTCGCCTAAAAAAAACCACGACCCTGCTTCTTGATTAATTAGTAAGGAGTTTTTACCACGCCAGCCTAAACCTGCTTTTTCAGCTAACTGACGTTCAAGTACAGGGGCTGAATCTACAAAAGGCCTAAAGCCATATTCGCCAATTTCTTGTTCTATTTTTTGGCCTAATTTTTTTAATCGATTACGCATTAATTTGTGGTAATCGCGACCCAGTGCATAACGGCTTATATAGGCTTTTTCTTTATTTTTTAATGTTTTTGCAAAGCCAGCATCGGGCGGAAGGTAATTCATTTTTACCGAAATAACGCGTTGAGTGCCAGGTACAAGTTCGGCTGGTCGAGCGCGCTTCATACCATGTGCGGCCATATAATCCATCGAACCATGAAAGCCTGCATCAAGCCAGCGCTGAAGTTGTACTTCGTGCTGGCTTAAATCAATATCAGTAATACCCACTTCACTGAAGCCAAGTTCTAACCCCCAAGCTTTTATTTGTAGGGCAATTTTTTTATAGTCTAGGGTCGGGTTGCTCACACACATCACACGCTTAAATAAATAGCGGCGTAATTTAGCATATTTACTCGGGTGTGTTTATCTTTGTGGATTAAAAGTAGTTCAACCTCTAAAAAAAAACACGTTTTCATAAGTCACCGATTGTTAAAGCACAAACCGTTTTAATTGTTGTTGAGTGTGTAAGCTTAGCTGTTGGGATTGCTCACAATCTGCCGATGCAGTGTCTATTAGCTGTTTAGCATGTTCACCAAGCTCCACAATTTGCTCAACAGATTGGTGAGTTTGATTTTGTGTTTGCTCAAGTAAATGTACAGCGCTGGCTATTTGCTGTAATTGTTGCTGATTATGCTCAAACTCATTGAGCATTTTACCAAACCCATCAGACGTTGCGCTTATTGAATTTTGCGCATTGTTGGAGTGAGTAATTAATTGCTCTGACTCTTTATTTGTTTCGTTTACTAGCTCATTCATTTGAGTAATAAAATCGCTAATTTGCCTTGTTGCGCCACTTACTTTTATAGAAAGTGTGCGTACTTCATCGGCTACAACAGCAAAGCCTCTTCCAGCTTCGCCGGCTCTTGCTGCTTCTATAGCCGCGTTTAATGCTAATAAGTTGGTTTGATCTGAAAACTCTTCAACCATCTTCAAAATACTGCGAATGTTTTCGCTATTTTCTTTTAAACCCGCGATCGTATTTGAAAAATTTCCCAGCATATTGGTAATTAATTTAACTTGCTCAACAAGTGTTGAAAGCTCCTTCGCTGAGAGTTTTACAAACGCTAAATGTTCATTATTAACATTGTGTACACTGTCGGTATTACTCACGATATTTTGTAAGCTTTGAGTTATTTGCATACTAGCGTCAATAATACTGCGACTTAAATGTATTTGTTGCTCGCTTGAGTGCTGTGTATTTTGCATTGATTCGCTAACCGCTTTATTACTATCAGCACTTGCTTCAGCGCTGCAATAAGTTGTATTTAGCAACTCGCCTAAATGAGTAGTAAATGCATTGTATTGCGTGCTTAAATCTCTAAATTCGTCATATGAAAAATGAGGTAGCTTAGCGGCTAAATTACCATCTTGTTGATTGATTTTTATAAGCGTATTACGCATAGCAGTAATAGGGCGAACGATTAAAAAACGCATATAAAAAAGCGTAAACACAAAGCCTGTAACAATTACCAGCGTGAGTAACCAAAACACCCCTGTACTTTGTTGCTGCTCGCTTAAACTTTGGTATAACCAAAATAGCGTAATAGCTTGAAATAAAAATACAAAACTTAAATTACCTATAATTTTACGAGTTAACGTAAAAAAGAAGGTTTGCTCAATGTAGTTATAAATTTTCATAAAACCGTTCATTTCCATAAACCTTTGTGATTTTAATTTAGTAATAAATCATAAGTAAGGCAGTTAGCTTGTTTGTAACGATAACAGGTAAGCTTTAGTTTGCGTAGGATAGTTTGTAAAAATCCCATCTATGCCGTAATCAAGCATTAGCGCTATATCTTGTTCTTTATCGACCGTATAAGCATAAATCTTTAGCCCTCTTTTTTTTGCATCGTCAGTAAACGCTTTATTTACAAAGCTTTTGTCCACATGAACACTATAGGCGTTTAGGTCTTCAGCAAATTTAGCATAGTTGATAGGAATCGAAGACGTGAGTGCGCCTATTTTCAACCACGGTAAACGCCCCTTAAGCCAGAGTAATTGATGGTGATCAAATGACGATACTAAAACATTAGCACATGATATTTTTCTCGCACTTATGTTGTTTTCAAGTTGAGTGGCAAATTTCTCAAGTTCAAAAGCATGTTTTAGTTCAAGGTTGAGTAATGTTTTGTTGTTATTCCAATCGAATAGTTGTTGTAGTGTTGGTATTACTTCACCATTACCCGCATTTAATTTAGTTAATTCAGAGACGTGAAACTCATTTACTTTGCCTGTGCCATTTGTAGTTCTATCTAGCCATGAGTCGTGAATTAACATGTAATCATCAATGGCGCTTTGTATGTCTACTTCAATGCCATCTACGCCTATTTTTAATGCTTCCAAAATAGCGCTTTTAGTATTTTCAGGAAAATGCCCGCTTGCGCCTCTGTGTGCAAATATTTTCATTGTCGTCCTTTTCGTGTAATTGACCAAGTTTCAAAACAGGCCGCACTAACAATTAATACGCCACCAACAAGCGTCATTATTGACGGGCGTTCATGGATGATAATTATAGCTAATAGTGTGCCGTAAAGAGGTTGAAGGCAAGAAATTAACCCCGCAGTAGCGGCAGATAAATGCTTTAAACTGGCTGCAAATAATGAATGGGGTGTTGCTGTAAATATAATTCCGGCAATTAAAATTAATAATAAGTCATGGTTACTTACTTCATATACCGGTACTTCAATAAAAGCACATAACATAAGGCTGGCCACTAAAGTTTGATAAAACATCGTTTGTGGGCCGCCATATTGGCTAAAATAACGTTTATGGGTAATATTTCTTATTGAAAAAAATAGCGCCGAGACCACGCCAGTTATTACTCCGAGGGTGACATCATCACCTAAATTTGCCGTAGGCACGAGTAGGTAAATACCTAATATAACGACTGCGGCACTAATCACATCTTTAGTTTTAGGTTTACTTTTATTTACTAAAGGTTCTAAAAACACCGTAATAACTGGGTAACTAAAAAATGCGAGCATACCAATTGTTATCCCCGCCATTTGCATGCCAGCAAAGTAAGTCACCCAATGTATACCAACAGCCGCACCGAGCAATATCGCAATTAAATAATCTTTAGGCTTATTAAGTTTAATCTGTTTTTTTTGCACATTAAGTAAAATGTAAATGGCAATGCCAGCAATTGCTGCTCTATAAACGGTTATATCAAGCGCATTTAAACCAATCAGTTTTGCAAACAGAGCCGTTCCGCCAAAAAGTAATACCGCAATATGTAAGTAAAGTAAGCTTTGTTGTTGAGATTGCATTTAGATTCCTTGTCGTGCTTTTTTAGCATATTAACATCGCTTAAAAATTCTTAAGATGAATTTTTTAACATCTGACAAATGTCAGTAATGTTGGTGACAATCCACACTCATATTACTTATGTATGTTGTCATAATTGCCCTACTTAAAAGAAGGGAATTAAAATATGAGTACATTTATTTTATTCAGTTTATCTATTAGCGATTTTTTAGAGTCGCTTAGTCTTACTATTACCTATGTCGATTGCTTTATGTTTGTGTGTGTTTTTGTGTTATTTATCTTTATTAATAAAAATAATATGCCTGAGGTATTAGTATGAGCTCACTTAACACTTACTCTCAACAAAGCGATAAAGATTTTTGGAAATATGGACATTTAATTTTTACCGGCTTTTATTTACTCCCACTAATAATTAATTTTGCGAGCTTTACGGCTAACCAAATAACTATGTCTTTAGCCTTCTATATTGCTTTTATTCTTTTGTATGTAAAAGCAATAAACTGCAAAAATACAGGTGTAACTAAGTTGTTTATAGCTATGCTATTAATTTGTTTCTGGGCTACTTTTTATAACTCAGGCACGCCTACCTTATTTGGTTTTGTCGCCTATGTAGCCGGTTACACATATAGTAAACTGCAAAGATTCTATGCCGCATTAGCGATAATTCTAACTGTTTTATTAAGTGCATATATTGGTGATATAGGAAAAGTTGAGTACTTTTTAGCTGTGGCTTTGATTCTATGTGCCGCCTTATTTAGTTACGGTATTGCAGCTAAAAGAGAGAGCCGTTACAAAAAGCGTGAGCAGGAAAGTGCTAACCAATTAGAGCAGTTAGCAGCTATTGCTGAGCGCGAACGGATAGCTCGCGACTTGCACGATATTTTAGGTCACTCACTGTCATCTATTGCTTTAAAGGCTGAGCTTGCTAATAAATTAAACCAAGGTGAGCGTTACGCTCAAGCAAATAGCGAGATTGCACAAGTGGCAGATCTAGCAAGGCAATTACTTAGTGACGTAAGGAGCGCCGTAAGTGATTTAAAACAGCTTAATCTTGTAAGCCAAGTAGCACAGCTAAAACAACGATTAATAGAGCAAGACTTTAATGTTACATTTAATGTGGTTTTAAATACTTTACCCTTTAAAGTCGAGGGGTTCGCTGGTCTTATAATTAAAGAGGCAGTTACAAATCTATTGCGCCATAGCAGCACAAAAATCTGTGAAATAAATATAGAGCAAACACCGCAGCAATTACTCATAACCGTTATTGACCATGCTCCATGCAGCGCATTGAATTCGGGTAATGGCCTCAGTGGTATTAAAGAGCGAGCAGAACAATTAAATGGCAGTGCTTCATTTACCTGTGGCGATACCTTTACTTTAAATGTAATGCTGCCAATTACGGCTAAGGATTTACAATGATCAAAGTATATTTAGTGGAAGATCAGGCGCTTGTTCGTGATGCAATTGCTGCACTGTTGAGCCTTGATTTTAATATAGAGGTTATTGGGCAAGCAAGTAACGGCCAAGATGCACTCAATGCAATTAAGATGCTTGATAGTGATTTACATCCAGATGTAATTTTAACTGATATAGAAATGCCAAACATGAATGGGATAGAGCTTAGCGAGCAAATTGCAGCCAAATATCCAAAAATAAAAATGGTTATTATGACTACGTTTTCTCGCGCAGGTTATATAAGGCGTTCGATTGCCGCAGGGGCTAAAGGCTTTATTTTAAAAGAAGCACCAAGTGAAGAATTAATAAATGCCCTTAAAAAAGTAATGCAAGGTCAAAAAGTAATAGACCCAGAGCTTGCTATTAATGCATTAGATGACTCGGACCCGCTGACCGATAAAGAGCGTAAAGCGCTAAAACTCGCAAGCGATGGCCTTAAAACTAGCGAAATAGCCAAGCAGCTATTTATCAGCGAGGGCACCACACGTAATTATCTCTCAGATGCTATCGCAAAGCTTAATGCCACAAATCGAATAGATGCAGCACGTATAGCTAAACAAAAAGGATGGCTATAGAGAATAACTTTTTAAGGTGGGCGACTTTATAGCTGATCATTACAGTAATATACTTCATCAACATCTGAAGTATATTACCCATGTGAATCGAATACTATGATTTATCCTAAAGCATAATTAAGTTGTCAGCCTTTTCGAACTGCGACTCTTTATGGGTAATAATGATTACTGTTTTATTTAGTAATAACTGTTCCATTGCTTGCTCTATACAATGTCGATTTTTAGAATCGAGTGCGCTTGTGAATTCATCTAGAATAACCAGTTCTGGTTCTTGCAGTATTGCTCTGGCAATGGCAATACGTTGCTTTTGACCTCCAGATAATTGATTTCCCCGATCACTAATTGGCGTATAATAACCATTAGGTAAAAGTTCGATAAATTCATGGGCATTAGCCTTCTTACATGCATTTATAACTTTTTTCATTTGCTCTTGTGTTGGTTTTTCCCCTACATCTGGGAGTAGGTTTTCAATTATCGATGAAGAGAATAAAATAGGTTCTTGTTCCACATAAGCAATGTTGCTGCGAAAACTAGCGATAGTATGTTTATTTAACAATTTTTCCCCAATTTTTATTTCCCCGCTTGTTGGTAAATAATACCCTAATAAAAGTTTGGCTAAGGTCGATTTACCATTACCGGAAGGACCTCTAATAACTGTTTTCTCTCCTTGCTTAATATGGATATTAAGCATATTAAATACTTTCTTTTCAGGGTTGTTAGGATAAGAGAAAGCAACATTATTAAAGCTAATATTTCCCATTTCAATTGCTTGTTGACCGTCTTGTTGTTCGGCGTCTGTATCATTATTTAATAGCTCAAATAAATAGCGAGTAGCTCCCAATGAATGAACCCATTGCGCCCAAAAACCAGCTAACATATTTAAGCTTGTAAATGCCATTCCTAAATACAGCACATATGAAGCGAGCTCACCTACGGTTAACGTATTTTTTTGAATAAGATGACTGCCTAAAATTAGCATGAAAATTAGGCTACTAAAAATTAAAAAATTAAAAAAACCTTGAAAAATAGCAATAGCTGAAACGGTTTTTTTAGCACACGAAACATAATGTTGATTACTTTGATCATATCTATTTTGGCTTGCTTGAAACCAGTTATATAATTTTATTAATGTATGCCCATTTAAGTTGTCAAATGCCACTTTATTTGTTTTAGCTAAGGCTGTTTGCTCTTGATCAGATAAAGCCTCTACCTTTTTACTTAACAACTTAGTTGCAATAATAAATGTAGGAATGCAGAAGAATAGTACTGAAGAAAGTATTGCAGAGAGAGTGAACATCATCACAATGCAACCGATAGCTACAACGATAGAGCGCATTGCTTGCGCAGCACTAGTTGTGAGGACATCTTTTAAACTTTGGGTGTCTGAATTAATTCTACTGGCGAGCTCAGCCGTATTGTTTGCATCATAGTAACTGGCAGTTTTTCTTATCAGCACTTGATGTAACTTTAATCTAAAATGAGTAATTACCTCGATACCAAGGCGCTCAAATAAATAGAAACGAACAGCACTTAATAATGAAAACAGGATGACGGTAATCAATACATAAAAGTGAAAAGGTTCTAATAACGATGATGGAGCCCTTCCATCAACATAATAATTGACTAGCTTAGGTAATGTAAGCTGGATAAAAGCTGTAATTAGCATAATTAAAAAAGCAAAAAATGCTTGAAATTTAAAAGGAGCAAGGAGCTTTATTCGTTGTAAATAATGTGGATAGATCAATTTTTTTCACCCAAAATTTGTTGTTTGAAATAACGCCAATTTTCATCATCTATCATTCCTTGGCCCTCGACTTCACTATTTTCATTGATGAATAAATAGGCAGGCGAAACTTCATGAGGGTTAACTGATTTATAATCAGCGTAATTAAGCTGCCAAATTAAGCGAGTTAAAGTTGATTGAGCAAAAAAAGATCCAATGTTTTCCATTTTTTCATGCAAAAGAATATGAAGAGAAACACCATTTAATTGTGCATTAACAGCAAGCTCCTCCAGCATAGTGATTTTACTTTTACATTTGGGACAATTTGTAGCAAGAAAAATTAATGCACTTGGTATATTGATGTTTGTATAAATATGCTTTTTAGTATCCAGCTCCATAGCTTGAAGCGATGGAAATGTTTCAATATTAAAAGAGGGGGCGTCTAACTGCTCTTTAGCTCTGACAAATTTTTTCAGCATTACTATGTTTAATGAAATACTTACAAAGGTAAAAAAAGCTAAAAGTACAATAATGTATTGCCATTCTTCAGTAAGTTGCATGTTTATTCCGAATGTAAAAAAGTGCTGATAGATTTAAGGTTGATCATGAGATTAACTAGGGTTAAAGCTAAAAAAAATAAAGTGAGTATTTGTAGATTAAAGGTTTGTAATGGCGGTGCTATACACAATAGTAAGCTTGCCAAAAATAGAATTGTGTTACGAAGAAGGTCTTGCCAATCTAATACACTGCTTTGACCAAAACAATTGCACTGAATAACTTTTCCTGTCATCAAAGTGTATAGTGGAATGAAAACAAAAATGAGCATTATAAAACTGATTAATTGATATATTATCAGAGGCTTAGTAGGGAATAGTAATGTCGGGAGAATGGATAATTCACATGTGATAATAGTAAATGCGGCGAATTTACTAAAAGCTCTAGGTACCTTGAAAGATAGCTCTAACGTTGACTGAAACTCTTTAAAAATAATAGACTTTTTAATTCCTGCAAATAAAAAAGTAAAGGCTAATAACATTGCGCCGAATGTACTCAACAAAGACATTTACTTATCTTCCTCATAGGTACACCATTTGGGGTTTAGTCCAGACATATTTTTCCAGCGACTACTGCTGCTCTTTTCGCAAACTATGATTGAATCACACCAAGATTCATTTAGTTCATTACGGTTTCCACCACCGACGTACAAACTAAAAAATTCTACTAAAGGCCAAGTGGCTGCGTTTATCCTTAGATCGGTTTTAAAAGGTAAATCAAGTTTAGCTAATTGCGTACCAGTTATCGCATAATCATGACTATGATAACTGAACATTAATGTATCAATTATTTTGCTTTGTGTGGTCTTACAGTGTTGACCCGCTAGCTGTAACAGCTCTTGTGCTATTTCTTTAACTTCAAGTACTGTGCGATAGAATGTCGTTAAAGTTGGTGGGAATATGTGTTCACAGAGCATACTTAGCATATTACTTTTATCTGCAACTTCAGTATTAAACCAGTCTTTAGACATATCACTAAACAGTTTTATATCAGCACTGGATAAAGCAGCATTTTGATCTCCTTGCCCACCATGAAGATGTGGATCAATAGCAGAAAAAATAGATAAAGGAGAAAAGTAAACAGCATTAGCACTTAGCGCTAATAAAGTTCCTGATGATTGGCAGTAATGAGGTGCAATGATATTGAGATTATGGCAGTAATCATTTAGTAATAAAGCAATTCTTCGCGTCGCATTAACATCTCCGCCTCGAGTATAAAGTAAAACATTTAGGGTATTAGTAAAGCCCAATATATTTAAATGATTATATAACTGAGGTAAAAGGTCCATATCAAGGTGTGATGCAGCAATGACTAAGATTTGCTGTTCTTTGCCTAGCAGCTCACTTAATTTTGCTATCACTGGGGACGCTACATCTTGTAATTTTTGACTAAACTCAGGTGTATTCACTTACAAGCTTCCTCTAATGCTTCAATCAATGACTTCGTTATTTTTAGCTCTGGTACATTTTCTTCTACGAAACGGTATTGTCCATTTGGATTGTTTTCCAAAAAAACATATTCACCTTGAGGAGTGACAATTAGATCTAATGCTGAGTAAGTAAGTTGATAACTGTTTACGAATTCTAAACAAGCTTGTTCAATTTCTTCAGGGAGTTGATAGGCTGACATTGGCACTTGCACATTTAAATTTCTACAGTCTACTTGGCTTTCGGGGTGTAACTGTGAGTCAAGTTTTGCTGCGAACACTTTACCAGCAATAATAGTTACTCTTAACTCATATGCTTTTTCAATATATGCCTGAAATTGATTAGGTAGCAAGCGTAATGAGTCAGAATCATGAAGCATATTTTCGTCGATTAGTGTTGTCGCAACCCCTTGGCTTTGCATTTTTGGGCTTGTAATTACAGGGTCTGACATTACTTTATATACGACTTTTTTGTGCTTTAAGAAAAATGATCTAATTTCATTTGGATCATTGCTAATTATAGTATCAGGGATCTTAAAGCCTAATGTTAAGGCTCTTTGTAATTGCTCTCCCTTCCACATCGATGCACGTAAATATTTAGGATGACTTACCCAAAAGCAGTTGATGCCGTATAAAGCGCTAAATAAAGCATGTTCTGTTTCTTGATTAGAAAATTGCTCAATAGATTGTTCCATATCACTGACTAGGTAAGAAAAATTAGCTGGTTTTCGCAACCAAATAGAACCTATATTTGAAAAGTTGATATTTTGTTTTGTGTGTATATTTTCAAGGGTGGTTGAGAACTCGTTATTTCCAATCGATTGTTTTATCAGGTAGTTTTTTGGAAATTGGTCTAATTCGAGTAAAAAGTAATTTGAATTCTTACTTTTTAACACTTCAATCGCTTTTTCTACGTGATAGTCTTCACTGTGGCTTATAATCAATATTGATTTCATGTGCACTCCGATGCATTTTGAGAGGTAACCAACAGTAGGATTTTGGAGGGTTAGTTAAATATTATTATTCTTATTTATAGAAATTTATAATGTATATATTAGTTAAAGGGTTCTATAAATTAATATCGATTTGAATGAAACGACAATAAAACAGCTGATTGTCGTTTTAAATAAGTGTTAGTTTAACACCAGATACCATTGTCTTTACCATTCCAGCGATCATTGGCTCGAGCCCATGGTCCAGTGCAACCCGCTGTAGCTGCTTTATTTTCAGCTTGCCATTTTTTTTCTTGCTTTACTGTATTTTTATTTGCTGCAGCAAATGCAAACGGTTTTGTATTTTTCATAATTATTTCCTTTTGTTAGTTATGATTGACCTTCTTTAGGTCAAAAAAAACACTACACCTGTTTCTTGTTTAGGTCAATATGTATTAATGATGTTTATTTAGTTAATTTTGTGTGTGTTTGTGGGGCTGGTATTCTTTAGCCCATTTATATATTCCCACCCACTATCTCTCAGATGCTATCGCAAAGCTTAGTGCCACAAATCGAATAGATGCAGCACGTATAGCTAAACAAAAGGGATGGCTATAGATTTAAAACAAAGCATAAAACACGTGAATGCGTTTGTGCTCGTTCGAGAATAAAATAGTGGGTTTATAAGTTATAAGTAAAGTATTACTATGCTACCAATAACTATAAAAGTAACGAACAGCGCTTAAAATCAACTTAAAAAGCGTTAAAAGAGGGTTTAATGGCTAATCTAATAGAACTAACAACTAAAAACAACACCGCTATACTCACCATGAATACCGCTGAAAACCGTCACAATCCAGCGTTTTTGGCTGAGTTTAATTTACACCTTGACCACATTGAAGCAGATCAAAATATTAAGTCAGTTATTTTAACGTCTTCGAGTGACAAAAACTGGTCATTAGGTATCGACCTCGAGTGGATGTCTAACCCAAGTATTTTACCTGCAGCAATTTCCGATTTTATGGTGCAAATAGGCGACTTATTCAAGCGCATAGTTACTTTCCCTATGCCTATTATTGCTGCGTTAAACGGGCATATCTATGGTAATGGTTCTGTGCTTGCGTGTGCGTGCGATTTTAGATTTATGAAGTCAGATAAAGGCTTTTTTTGCTTCCCTGAAGTGGATGTAATGGTGCCGTTTGTACCCTCAATGTTTCCTATAATTAATAAAGCAATTTCGCAAACATTTTTTAATCGTTTAGCTATGTCGGGTGAGCGAGTCGGCGCTCTGCAGTTGCTAGACAACAAAGTGGTTGAAGCGGTGTTTACAAATAACGATGAGCTACAAGTTGGCGTGCTTGAATTTGCTCAGCAATTTAATAAAAATCGCTGGATCTATAAACAAAATAAAACACAAATGAACAAACAAATCTTACTAACAATGAAAGAAGAAGACCCAAGCTTTATTGATAATATAAGTAAAGTGCTTTGGAAAAACTTACAAAATAAATAGTTAACCTAAACTCTGGTTAAGATATTTACTAACACATTGAATTATGGTGATATTTAGATTTATTTTCTCTAGCCAGAGATTTTCAGTGAAAGCAAGGCGAATTTACGCGTCAATAGCGGGCCTATTGCAAATAAATTCAACGCAGTTAGCGCTGAAAATAGCAGCTTGAGATAGATTTATTATCCAGAGTTCAGGTTAGTTAGTAAAAGCGGTGTTAGCTAAATCCAAAACTCGTTTCACAATTAAGGACTCGTTAAGGCCCATTGCGCTAGATTTTCAGAGCAAACAGCAAGGTAAAAGTGCTTTCTTAAAAGTTTAACAGCTTTTACCTGTCTCATTTTAACTATATGGGTTAAAATACCTACATAACCAACTAACAAGATAGTGAATGTCAAACCAAGATCCAAATCTCAGTCGAGAACAAGAAAAGTACGAAAACCCAGTCCCTAGCCGTGAGTTTATACTTACTCACCTTCAAGAGCGTTCAAAGCCTGCTAACTATGCGCAATTATGTGAAGAACTAGCAGTAAATGATGACGAGCGCCAAATAGCATTTAAACGCCGCCTTCGCGCTATGGAGCGTGACGGACAGCTGTATTTCAATAAATTTAAATGCTACGCCCTGATTGACGAAGCCGGTTTAACTAAAGGCAAAGTAATAGGCCACAGAGACGGTTTCGGCTTTTTAGAAGTTGAAGGCGAGAGTAAAGATTGGTTTATTGCTAAGCACCAAATGAATATGGTGTTACATGGCGACATTGTACTTGCTAAAGGCACCAAACGTGGCTCAGGTTCAAAATGCGATGCACGTATTATAAAAGTTCTTACAAATGAGCGTGCGCCAGTTGTTGGCCGTTATTTTGTTGAGCACGGTATTGCTGTTGTAGTCGCTGAAGACCCGCGCATAACGCAAGATATAATGATTTTACCAGGCAACGAAAACGGTGCCCGCCATAACCAAATGGTGCAGGTTAAAATTACCCAAAATCCGAGTCGCAACATGAATGCGGTAGGTAAAGTTGTTGATGTACTGGGTGAGCATTTAGCCCCAGGTATGGAAATTGAAGTAGCGCTGCGTAATCACGATATTCCACACGTATGGCCAGAAGAAGTTGAAGCACAAGTTGCTCACCTAGGTGAGTTTGTTGAAGAGGCTGACAAACAAGGCCGTGTAGATTTACGTGATTTACCACTTGTAACCATTGATGGCGAAGACGCTCGCGACTTTGATGACGCCGTATATTGCGAACCTAAAAAATCAGGTGGCTGGCGCTTATGGGTTGCTATTGCCGATGTATCGCATTATGTAGGAATGAACACGCCGCTTAACAAAGAAGCAATTTTACGTGGTAACTCAGTGTATTTTCCTGAGCAAGTAATTCCGATGCTACCAAAAGTGCTTTCTAACGGATTATGTTCGCTTAATCCAAAAGTAGATCGCTTATGTATGGTTGCCGAAATGACCGTATCGAGCGCGGGCAAACTTTCGGGTTATAAGTTTTACGAAGCGATAATGAACTCGCATGCACGTTTAACTTACACCAAAGTAAATGCTATTTTACAAAACGACGAAAAACTACGCGAAGAATACTCAGCCGTAGTGCCACATTTAACTGACTTACAGCAAATGTATATGGCACTTAAAGCAGCACGCCAAGAGCGTGGTGCCATTGAGTTTGAAACCCTAGAAACACGTTTTGTATTTAACGCTCAGCGTAAAATAGAATCAATAGTGCCTGTTATTCGTAACGACGCGCACAAACTAATTGAAGAATGTATGATTTTAGCCAACGTATCGGCGGCTAAAATTCTTGAAAAGCATGAAGCGAGCGCGCTTTATCGTGTGCATGACGAACCCGACAGCGAAAAGCTAGGTAACTTTACTAAGTTTTTAGGCGAGTTAGGTATCGAAAGCACATTAAGCGACGAGCCAACACCAAAAGAAATAACCCAAGTACTAGCGCGACTAGGCGACCGCCCAGAAGCCGAGCTTATTCAAACTATGCTACTGCGTTCAATGAAGCAAGCTGTATATCAGCCAGATAACATTGGTCACTTTGGTTTAGCGTTATCGGCTTATGCGCACTTTACATCGCCAATACGTCGTTACCCAGATTTAGTCGTGCATCGTGCTATTAAAGCAGTTATAAAAGCACAAGGTCAGCAAACGTCTGGCGAATACGCGTATACCGATGATGAAGTTGATCAACTCGGTGAGCAGTGTTCTACAACCGAGCGCCGCGCCGATGATGCAACTCGTGAAGTAGCTGATTGGCTTAAATGCGAGTTTATGCAAGATCACGTAGGTGACGAGTTTAACGGTGTTATTTCATCGGTCACTAACTTTGGTTTGTTTATTCGTTTAGACGATTTACAAATTGACGGATTGATCCATGTTACTAATTTAGGTGACGAATTTTTTGCACACGATGCTGCAAAACATTGCTTGATTGGTGAGCACACCAATACTGTATATCGTCTTGGCGACAAAGTCACTGTACAGGTTGCGTCGGTTAGCTTAGACGATCGCCGTATAAACTTAACGCTTAAAGGCGATGTAGCACAAGACAGATACTCTCGTCGTCGTGCACCAAAAGGCGCAGGAAAATCTGAGCATGCACCAGCAAGCGTACGTGCACAATTAAAAGCAGGCAAAGTTCCGGGTAAAAAATCGCACAGCGATGACAAACCAAAAGGCAAAAAAAAGCCAGCGAACAAAGATAAAGGTAAGCCTGCAAATAAGTCTGCAACTAAACCCGCAGATAAAAAAGCAGCAGACACTGCCGTAAAGAAAAAACCGAAGAAGAAGGCCGTTAAAAAGCCTAAAAGACCAGGCAAAAATGCCCGTAAACGTACTAGCCCAGGAGCAGACAATACGTGAGTAATGAATTAATTTTTGGCTTTCATTCTGTTGAAGCAATTTTAGAAAGCGAACCAGAGCGTTTTGTTGAAATTTACGCCCTTAAAGGCCGTGACGACAAACGCTCAACTCCGATTATTGATGAAGCACGTAAATTTGGTATTTCAGTACAATTTATGCAGCGTAAAGCCCTTGATAGCAAATCAAAAGGTGAGCAGCATCAAGGTATTATTGCCAACGTAAAAGCAGCGCCTACGTTTAATGAAAAAGATCTCGATGCGATCATCGCCCGTGAAGATACACCGTTTTTACTTGTGCTTGATGGCATTACCGATCCGCATAACTTAGGCGCATGCCTACGTAGTGCAGACGCTGCAGGTGTTCACGCTATAATTGTACCTAAAGATCGCTCTGCAAAGCTTAACGGCACAGCACGTAAAGTAGCTTGTGGCGCAGCCGAAACAGTACCGCTTATTCAAGTGACTAACCTTGCACGTACGCTTCGCGAAATTAAAGATGCAGGCGTATGGGTTGTAGGCACTGCTGGTGAAACGGATAACCACGTATTTGATGCAAGCTTAACAGGCCCAATGGCGATTGTTATGGGCGCAGAAGGCGAGGGCATGCGCCGCTTAACGCGTGAGCATTGCGATATGCTCGTTAAAATCCCAATGGCGGGTACTGTTTCAAGCTTAAACGTATCGGTAGCCACGGGTATTTGTTTGTTTGAAGTATTACGCCAACGTAACGCAAATAACTAATACCTAATTTAAATTAAGTATTAAAAAGCCGAGATTGAAATTCAATCTCGGCTTTTTTGTATCTGTAATTTACGCTTTAACTTTGTAAGCTTTGGTAAACGGTTTAATAACAAGGCAATAATTTAGATGTGTAGTGATCTTACATAAAAAATTATTAACGCTGTTAGTGAACCATTTCTCCTATACAAAGCGCAGGTAAACGGTTTAATAACAAGGCAATAATTTAGATGTGCAGTGTTCTTACATAAAAAATTATTAACGCTGTTAGTGAACCGTTTAACCAGCTTTAAGCTTAAAAGCTATAAGTGTAGCCCATCTGTACAGTACGTGGCTTACCAGGCTGAATGCCACCGTTTGAACGGTTAGCAATGTATGTTTTATCAAACAGGTTATCAACGCTTAGGTATACTTTTTGATTTTCATCAATTAAGTATTTAGCGGCTAAATCCCACACAACGCGGCTATCAATTGCGTTTAAGCCTGACTGCGTTAAGTTCGCGTGCGCATCAGATACGTAACGTACTTGGCTGTTTACTACAAAAGCAGAAAACTCAGCACCTAACGATAACGCTACTTGGTTCTCTGGTACGTAAGGCATTGCATCGCCTTTTTCTACCGCGCCCCAAATCTCTGAATCAAAATCGTTTTTAAATTCAGAATCAGTGTAAGTGTACGTTAATTTAACTGGGAACATAGCTGCATCAGTCGCAAACGTACGGCCAGCGCTAAATTCAAAGCCTGATACTTCTACTTTACCGTAGTTGTATTGGTCGCCAATGTTGTCGTCGCTACAACCAACCGCTGCAGTACAGTTACCGTGCATGTTGTCGTAATCAGAGTAAAATGCAATAACTTCACCGCTGAAGCTATCCATATTGAAGCGAGAGCCAAACTCGATGTTTACACTTTCTTCTTCTTCTTGAACTGCATTACCCGGTGCTGCAGGTGCATAGCCTTTTTGAATGCCCGCAAGTAGTGTCACGTTTTCGTTAAGTGTGTAAGTAGCACCTAACGACGGAACTAAAATTTCGGTATCGTTCGACACATCTTTAGTTAAACCGTTGCTGCGCGTTGGATCTGATTTAGACCACTCTTCACGTGTAATAGTAATGTCTTCATAACGAAGACCCGCACTGATCACTAACGCATCAATTGTCCACTCGTCTTGAATAAACAAGGTACTTGCTTTTGCGCTATCTACACGGTTGCTATCAGAGCCTGGAACACCTTGCGATGTTAGCGTCATGCTTAAATCTTGATTTAGTGTGTATTTGTCTTGCCATTGAAAACGATCCATTTCGTCTTCGTGGTAACGTACGCCAACCGTAATGTAGTGATCGCCAGCAGGGATATGTAATTCAGACTGAACCCCTTTAGCTTGGTAATCGCGGTTGTTAGCTTTAATAGCAATATCTTCGATACCTTCGCTTGTTGGGTTTGCTTCAAATTCGCTGTATTGCGCAAGGTAGCTTTCACTTACCTTGCTGGCTTTATACCAGTTACGATGAAAATCGTTTAAGTAAGCTGTAGCTAAAAGCTCATAGCCAGCACCAAAACGATACGCGTAGTTAAGCTGGTATGCATTGTGGCGAGTGTTCATTTCATCGTTTTGTGATGCAGCATAACGACGATAAGGACTCTCTTGATAGTCTTCGTCTGTTAAGCCCATGTATGTTTCGTCTGATGTTTCGTCAGAGTACTTAATTTTTAGCTCTAAATTATGCGCATCGTTTTGACCAAATGTGTGGCCAAATTTTAATAGTAAATCTGTTTTTTCAAAGCCGGTGTTGTCATTGCCTACTGGCAGCTCTTTAAAGCCGTCTGCGCCGTAAGTAAATACTTCAATTAAACCTGCTGTGTTGTTTTTTTCTTTACCAAAGTAAGCGTGACCTTTGTAGTAGCCGTCGCTACCAAGGGCTGCATCTACCATACCTTTTGAGCTATTTGGTTCAGTAGGTAGGCTGCGTGAAAGTAAGTTTAAAACACCGCCCGTAGTACGAGGGCCATACTTAACAGAAGCCGCACCTTTTAATACTTCGATAGATTCCATACGACCCATAGTAGGGAAGTAGTAAGCAGAAGGGGCAGAGTAAGGCGCAGGTGCAACTAGTACACCGTCTTCCATTACAGAAATTTTATCGTTACGGCCAGTACCTGTACCGCGCATACCAATGTTAGGGCGAAGACCGTAGCCGTCTTCTTCTTGCACGTAAACGCCCGGAACAGAGGCTAAAACGCGAGAAATATCGGTGAATTCAAATTTTTGCAGTTCTTCGTCAGAAATAAACGTAGCCGAACCTGGAATATCGTTAATTGCTTGTTGTGAACCAATAACGGTAATTTGTTCAAAGCGTTGTTCTTTATCGCTGGTGTCTTTTGCTATTGCAGTAGCACTAAAAGACAAAGCAACCGCAGCTGCTAGGGTAGATACTAAAAATTTAGGGTTCATTATGTTCCTAATCATGTCAATTATCGAAATTGACGTAATTTGAACACGTTAACGAATACGAATCAATGTTATTAAGTATTTAATGATTCAGTTTTTTAGAACTAAAAACATCTTCTTATGCAACTTAGTTAACTAAATTATATTAATTTACCAAAACTCTGGTTAAGGTATTTACTAACATAGTTAGCCTATTGCAAGTAAATTTAACGCAGTTAGCGCTGAAATAGCTGCTTGAGATAGATTTATTATTTAGAGTTCAGGTTAGTTATAACGGCTCAACTAATTGAGTACTTACTTTAACCTAAACGCAGGGCTATAAATTCAGCGAGTTTATCAACCGCATTTTCCGACTCTCCGGCACTTTTAACTAAACTTATGCCAATATCGCCAAGGGCAGGTAAGTGTTTAGTTTGCACCTGATAGTTAAGCTCGCTGGGTACGGTACTTTTAGCAAGAACGGTAATGCCAAGTCCTTCTTTGAGCGCTGCAATAAGGCCGGTTAAATCGGCATTGCTATAAACAATACGGTATTTTATGCCGGCACTTTTTAATGCATCAATTGCGCGGCGACGATAAATACACCCCTCTGGCGCCGTAACTAAAGTAACTACTTCATTTTGAGCCAGCGATAAGTCGCCCACCCATACGAGTTTGTCTTGCATAAAAATCGGGAATTTTTCAGAGCTGAGCCGCTCATTAAGGGCGAGGACTAGATCAAATTGATCTTGGCGAGAAGCCGAAAGCAAATGCTTACTCAAACGCGATTTAACTTCTAAAGACACCTCAGGGTAGAGCGCCACAAAATCGCCAATAATGGAAGGCAAAATACGCGCAGCAAATTCGCTAGGAATACCCAAACGCACTCTACCGGCAATATTTTCGGAGGTAAATTGCTGCAAAATAGCATCGTTGTATTGCATCATTTGCTTTGCCATCGGCAGTAATAGCTCGCCGTACTGGTTAAGTACTTGGCGCTGGCCTTGTTTTTTAAATAACTTATATCCAAGCACATCTTCCAAGCGCTTTATTTGCAAGCTTACTGCCGGTTGCGACAAACCCAATAAATCGCCAGCTTTAGCAAAGCCGCTTACCTCAACGACCATAACAAAGGTGCGTAAACTGTCGGTTGATATATTTTTCATATTTAAAATTACAATTTATGTCGCCATATATATAAGTATTATTTATCAATTGATAAATAATTACAATTTGTTGTTATACATCTTGCGCAATATACTTTTATGCATTGAAAATACATAGGTGTTTGTTATGACTTTTAACCCAATTATGTTTGCCCGCCACAGCAATGCTAACAGCGCGGTTGTCAACGCTTTGCAAGCAAATAACAACACCGTTGTAATGGATTTTAGCGGTAGTGAAGCATCGGTATTTTTAAGTACCATTTTAGGCCACGATTTAACTAAATTAACGGCCAGTGGCTTAGGATTGAAAGGGACGCTCGACGAAGACCTAAATTCTGATTATAGCTACGCTGTATATTATTTTAGCGAAACCGCTTTTAGATTTGTATTACCACACAGCGCAAGCATTCAATTACAATCACTTATAAATGAACAACAGCTTCGTTTTGATATTGATTATGTGACTCGTACCGACCTAACTACCTTTACCCTAAGCGGCGAAAACGCATTTGATACCCTAGTTGATGCTTTTAAGTTAACGCCAGGTTTACGCCTTTCTGACGCGCAACTTTGTTACGGCGCGCAAAGTGGTGAGGTATTTATTACTGCTATTGATAAAAGCGATGAACAACACTTTGTGCTTATAGCAAAAACGCCAGAGCTACAAAAATGGCAAAGCTATATGCAAGCGCATGGTTTTGCCCTTATGCAAAATCAAGCCGCATAACGAATATAAACAACAGGTAAGTATAACAATGCTTACCTGTTTTTAGATCTATTTAAGCCACGCCCATTAAGGGTTAATTTAAACGTGAAGGAATGTTATGACGTCTAAAACTGTACTACATGCTAAGCACCTAGAAGCGGGCGCAAAAATGGTTGATTTTCATGGCTGGGAAATGCCAATCAACTACGGCTCACAAATAGAAGAACATAATGCCGTTCGTACTGATGCAGGTATGTTTGACGTATCACACATGACGATTGTTGATATTGAAGGCGAGCAAGCTCAAGCATTTTTACGTAAGTTAGTAGCAAACGACGTAGCTAAATTAACAGTGCCTGGTAAAGCACTTTACACCGGCATGCTTAATGAGCAAGGCGGCGTAATTGATGATTTAATTATTTACTTCTTTAGCGAAACGTTTTACCGCCTAGTTGTTAACTCAGCAACACGCGAAAAAGACCTGGCACATTTAGCTAAAGTATCGAGCGATTTTACCGTTACAGTTACTGAGCGCCCAGAGTTTGCAATGATTGCAGTGCAAGGCCCTAACGCAAAAGCAAAAACAGCCACACTTTTAAATGCTGAGCAACAAGCCGCTGTTGAAGGTATGAAGCCATTTTTTGGTGTGCAAGTAGGTGATTTATTTATTGCCACAACGGGTTATACTGGCGAAGACGGTTACGAAATAGTAGTACCGAACGACCAAGCGGCCGATTTATGGCAACAACTGCTAGATGCAGGTGTAGCGCCTGCTGGTTTAGGTGCACGCGACACGCTACGTTTAGAAGCAGGTATGAACCTTTACGGCCTAGATATGGACGAAAGCGTATCACCACTTGCAGCTAACATGGCATGGACCATTGCATGGGAACCAGAAGATCGCGACTTTATTGGTCGTGACGTACTTGTTAAGCAACGCGCAGAAAAAAGCACTGATAAGCTAGTTGGCTTAGTGTTTGAAGAAAAAGGCGTGCTGCGTAGCGGTTCAAAAGTAATTGTTGATGGTGGTGAAGGGGTTATTACCTCTGGTACTTTCTCACCAACACTTGGTTTTAGTGTAGCCCTTGCACGTGTACCACGTTCAACAGGCGACACAGCTCAAGTAGAAATGCGTAAAAAATTAGTAAACGTTAAAGTAGTAAAGCCTAGCTTTGTACGTAACGGTAAATCAATAATTTAAATAATTTGGTTATATCAATCAGTGTAATTACAGTGATTGATATCCTCCCAATATAAACCAAAGGACAAATAAAATGAGCAACATTCCTAGCGAGTTAAAATACGCACCTTCACACGAGTGGGTTCGCAGTGAAGGAGACGGTACTTTTACTGTTGGTATTTCTGAGCATGCACAAGAGCTTCTTGGCGACATGGTATTTGTTGAATTACCAGAAGTGGGTGATGAAGTAGATGCTGGCGAAGATTGTGCAGTAGCAGAGTCGGTTAAAGCAGCATCAGACATTTATGCCCCGATCAGCGGTGAAATTGTTGCAATTAACGACGAGCTTGAAGATTCACCTGAAACAGTAAACAGTGATGCTTACGGCGACGGTTGGTTATTCCGTATTAAAGCAGCTGATGAGTCTGAGCTAGAAAACTTGCTTGACGCTGAAGGTTACTCGCACACTATCGACGAAGAATAATCGTTAATTATTGTTTGCATTAAAAGCCCCACTATTTAAAACATTGGGGCTTTTATGATTAAAGTGCTTATTTTTCCATACATGGTAAGCAGCTAAATCATAAATATTTTTATTATTACTAGTTACCCATTAGTAATAATTACACTTTTTTGGATCATAGGAATCTGGACACATGTCAAACGCCAAATCTCTTGAAGAACTAGAGCAAAAGCAAGATTTTATTCGCCGTCACATTGGGCCAAGCCCAGAGCAAGTAAGCGACATGCTGAGCGCGCTTGAAGTATCGAGTGTACAAGAGCTGATCGATCAAACTGTACCTGCTAGCATTCGCCTAGAGCAACCGCTAACAGTTGGACAAAGCCGTACTGAAGTTGAAACACTAAGCTACTTAAAATCAGTAGCAAGCAAAAATAAAGTTTTCAAATCATACATTGGTCAAGGCTACCACCCAACACATGTACCACACGTAATTTTACGTAACGTACTTGAAAATCCGGGTTGGTATACTGCGTACACACCGTATCAGCCAGAGATTGCACAAGGGCGTTTAGAATCATTATTAAACTTCCAGACTATGACCCTAGATTTAACCGGTCTTGATTTAGCAAGTGCATCACTACTTGACGAATCAACAGCCGCTGCAGAGGCTATGGGCCTTGCAAAACGCGTATCAAAAGCGAAAAAAGCCAATGCATTTTTTATTGCTGACGACGTACACACACAAACAATCGACGTAGTAACAACGCGTGCCGAGCAGTTTGGTTTTGAAATAATTGTCGGTAAAGCAGCAGACGCGGTTAACCACGACATTTTTGGTGCCTTATTCCAATACCCATCTACATCTGGCGAAGTGGTAGACATAACTGACCTAATTGCTGGCGTACAAAGCAAAAAGGCCATTGCCTGTGTTGCTGCCGACATAATGAGTTTATTACTATTAAAAGCACCGGGTAAATTAGGTGCCGACGTAGTATTAGGTTCGGCTCAGCGTTTTGGTGTACCTATGGGTTACGGCGGTCCTCATGCTGCATTTTTTGCAACACGTGACGCATACAAACGTTCATTACCAGGGCGTATTATTGGTGTATCTAAAGACCGTTTAGGTAACGACGCACTACGTATGGCAATGCAAACGCGCGAACAACACATTCGCCGCGACAAAGCCAACTCAAACATTTGTACAGCGCAAGTATTACTTGCCAACATGGCAGCGTTTTACGCGGTGTACCACGGCCCACAAGGCTTAAAAACTATCGCGCAGCGTATACATCGCTTTGCTGATATTTTAGCTGCTGGCCTAAAAGCTAAAGGCATCGCACTTAAGCACAGCACGTGGTTTGATACGCTAACAATTGCAGATGACAACAAAGACGACGTAATAGCACGTGCCATTGCAAAAGGCGTAAACTTTGCTACAAACCACGAAGGCGAGTACTCAGTTTCGGTATCAGAGACAACAACACGTGCCGATATCGCTGAGTTATTTGATATTATTTTAGGCGAAGGCCATGGCCTAAGTGTTGACGCTATTGCAGCAGACGTTGAAGCAAATGGCAGCGAGTCAATTCCTGTAAGTTTAGTACGTGACGACGAAGTACTAACGCATCCAAACTTTAACAGCTACCACAGCGAAACAGACATGCTTCGCTACATTAAGCGACTAGAAAGCAAAGATTTATCGCTTAATCACTCAATGATCTCGTTAGGCTCATGTACCATGAAACTAAACGCGACCGCTGAGATGATCCCAATTACGTGGCCTGAGTTTGCAAACCTTCACCCATTCTGCCCGCTGGATCAAGCAGAAGGTTACCAAATAATGATTGGCGAGCTACACGACTGGCTAGTAAACATTACCGGTTACGATGCAGTATCACTTCAGCCAAACTCTGGCGCGCAAGGTGAATATGCAGGCTTAATCGCGATTCGTAAATACCACGAGTCACGAGGGGATGCACACCGAAATGTATGTTTAATCCCAAGCTCTGCGCACGGTACTAACCCTGCATCAGCGCAAATGGCGAGTATGAAAATTGTGGTAGTTAACTGCGACAAAAACGGTAACGTAGACATGGTTGACCTTAAAGCGAAAGCTGAGGAAGTGTCTGAAAACTTATCGTGTATCATGATCACTTACCCGTCTACGCACGGCGTATACGAAGAAACAATTCGCGAAATTTGTGACATTATTCACCAGCACGGCGGCCAAGTTTACATGGACGGCGCTAACATGAACGCACAAGTGGGTGTAACAAGCCCAGGCTTTATTGGCTCAGACGTATCGCACTTAAACTTGCATAAAACGTTTTGTATTCCACACGGTGGCGGTGGTCCAGGTGTTGGCCCAATTGGTGTTAAATCGCACCTAGCGCCATTTATGCCAAACCACAGCGTAATTAACGTACCAGGTACTAACATCGGTAACGGTGCGGTATCGGCAGCGCCTTTCGGCTCAGCCGCTATTTTACCTATTTCATGGGCTTACATTACCATGATGGGTTCCGAGGGCTTAAAACAAGCTACTGAAATGGCAATCGTTAATGCTAACTACTTAACGCATGAGCTAAGCAAGCACTTCCCAATTTTATACCGTGGTCGTAACAACCGTGTTGCTCACGAATGTATTGTTGACTTACGCCCGCTTAAAGAGCTATCAGGCATTACTGAAATGGACGTAGCTAAGCGCTTGCAAGATTACGGCTTCCATTCACCCACTATGTCGTTCCCAGTAGCTGGTACATTAATGATTGAGCCAACTGAGTCTGAATCAAAAGGTGAGATTGACCGCTTTATCGAAGCAATGGTATCGATTAAAGGCGAAATTGAAAAAGTAATCTCTGGCGAATGGTCAATCGAAAACAACCCGCTCGTGTTTGCACCGCATACACAAGGCGACGTGTTAGGTAACGAATGGGACCGCGCGTACGACCGTTTTTACGCTGCATTCCCCGTGCCTGCAGTGGCTAAAAACAAGTTCTGGCCAACCGTTACACGTATAGATGACGTATACGGCGACCGTAACTTAGTATGTTCATGCCCAGCGGTAGAGACTTATCGCGACTAAGAGCACAGACTGATTTTTTGATCTTTAATGGGGAGTAAGTTCCATTATAGTTTGGGAATTTATAAAATTGAAAAAGCCGTTGCAGCAATGCAGCGGCTTTTTTGTGTGTGTTTAAACATTGTAGACGCACAGCTTGCTGGCGTGTTGGACGCAGCCCAAAAATGGTTAATTGCTGTAGGCGTTTAGCTTGCTGACGCGCGGGCGATAGCCCGAATAAGTATTTAGATAGGTGCTTGAGATTACTATTACAGATAACGCGAATATGTTTGGCACCTCTAGAAATTAGAAACCTTATTCAAGGTTTTGTCGCGCTGGCGACGGCAGCCAAAGAGGGGCTGCCGCTGGTCCCTCTCTGGACACTCTCAGCGCCACCCGAGCATCACGCTATTTCCTTCAAACCACAATTGATGTGAACATAAACGCCATGAAAGCACATCCATGTGCAAGCATGGCTTTCATTTCATTGCCTACATGGATGTAGGTACTTAGGATTTGTCGGGAACAAAATCCTGCCATGAAATGCATTACTCATCAATTGCTTATTTTCAGGGCGTGATGACGGGGGAGGGTGTTAGACGTGAGATTGGAGCTTGGTCTTGGCAAGATACAAGACCTGACCCTCTGTATTCATGTGATTAATTTAATTCGATGATGGTACGCCTAATGGCACCGGTTTTTCTCTTCGCTTTTTTAGGTCATTGAAGTAACTTTCTAAGCCTGTAAGGTCACTTTCAAGTTCTTCAAAATCCGGGAAACTAACTCCAAACGCACTAGCAGTGTCATGAACATGCTTGCAGCATTTTGCATAAGCATCGCTAATGATTTTGTTGTCATTAGCATCAATGGTATCAATATATTTTAAATTCTGAGTTTTTACCCCATAACTAAAACGCTCAACGACGCCTTTTAATAACCATTCTTCAACTAACCTTTCCCACGTTTTACGCATTTGATCATAAAAAGATTTGGCAGATAAAATATATTGCTGTTGATCTGGGTTATTAAATTGATTTTTAAGTTCAGGTAATTGGGTCTTCAGCTTTTTAATCCTCTTATTAGTATTAAATGCTTCCCAAGGTGGTTCAACCATAGGGTATCCAGCTAACTTTCCATGCCTTCGAATTGCACTAATACTAATAGGAAACTGATGTTGATTTGCCACATCTTCAAGCATTTTTAAGAATGGTAAATCGTGGGTTAATACAACTACTTGTCTATTCTTGCTCTCTTCAACAATACGATTTGCAAATTTTTCACGCCATAGATGATCAAGCGAATTTACGGGATCATCAAACACGATCGCAGACTTACGGTTATCTACTATTAGCTCAGCCATAAAGCCAGCTAGTGCAATACACTTTTGCTCGCCTTCACTGGCAATTTCAGGGATTTTTGCTTCGCTATTGGCTAATTTAATCTCTAGCATAGATTGACCAGCTTTACCGCTAGTTGCAGTTTGGACTTCAAGGTGTTTGAAATTGAGTTTTTTGAGTTCCTGAACAAAGGTTTCTTGTAGTTTGCCAACACTACCTTGTTTTGCTATCTCGTTTACCTTTCTAGTAATAGAAGAAATTTTGGCACTTAGGCCTAAATTTTCTAACAAGTGCAATTGCTTTAAACGTTTAATTTCGTTTTGTATTAAAGCTTTATTTGTCGTTATTTGGCTGCGATTTTCTATATCAGATATTTTATTTATCAGTAAAGTTATTGTGGTTTGTTTAGCTGCGTCATCTTTTACTTCTTGTTCTTTTTTCTTAAAGTTTTCACTTTGTAGTTTCAACCAAGTTAAGCCATTAAGCACTAACTCTTTAAACTGGAAAATAGCAGGTTTACCAATTATACCATTGACCCTTTTTTGAATATCAGCATTAAGGTTTCTTAAGCTATCCGCAACTTCTTTTTTGGAGCCTTCAATCCAACTTAAAACTCCTTCATGCGCTGTTAAGTCAAAGTTTAACCTCCCTAAGCAGTTAACTGCTTGATCGAAATTTTTCTTAGCTGCATCTGCTTCACTTTGTGTTTTGTCTTTTAAGTAATCATTAAACTTCTGTAATTGTTTGGCGGTTGTCTCTGTTATCGGCTGTAAACAAGTAGGGCAGCTTTCTCCAGCCACAGGTGGAAATGATTGACCTTGCCCGTTATGCTTAATAAACTCTTCAACATGTTGCCACATTGATTTCCATACTTGCGAACCAATACCTTCAACTGGTAATCCACCTAAAGCTTGATGTCTAGCGACCTCTGCCGCTGTTTCGGTTGTCTTATAAGTATCAAATAGCTTAGAAATAGTTAAAACAGCTTCATTACTTGTGGACTTTAATAGCCTATCAAAGTGATTTATTAGAGGATCAAGTCGCTGATATTGCTCTTTAAATTTTTTACGCAGGTCTTCAGGCGAACTCCCCTGCAATTCAGCCAACTCTTTTCTCAATTGGGTTAGGCTATCTACTTCAACTTGTGATGCACAATTTTGCTCTAACTCTTCAACAGTAGTGTCTTTATTGATTCTTTGAAGAAATATTGCACTTCGAGAACCTGTCGGAAGTTGAGGGAAAGTAGTCTGTTCTCCTAGTGCTCGAACGCTAGTAATACTAGCCTGAGCTACGTGATTACAGACTAGAATTAGCTCGTCCAACACTTTTAGAGCCGCAGGCTTATATTCAACATTACCTTTTTTAGCTAGATAATGATTAGCCGATTTACTATCAAAAACTCGAATTGATTTCAGCTCAGGTGATGATGCCTGATTTTTAACCCAAACATCTGCTTTGGGCTGTTTATCGCTTATCTGAATGTTAATTTCTGAGCTTGGTATTCCTTTCGTATTTTCATAAACATTAGAAATTACTTCAGGAGCATCACCTCTAGTTAAACATGCATTTTTTAACACTTTGGCATAACTGGATTTGCCTGAGCCATTATTGCCATAAACAACAATCAAGTTAGTTTGTGCGTCAAATGCTAAATTTTGGTTTTGCACCAGTGATGCAACATTAGAAGTGTTGGAGATACCTAGCAAACGTACAGGCTCGCTTTCAACGTTATACCCAACATCTGATACAAGAGCTGTTTTAGTTGCAAAGAGAGCGTCTGGAGAGTTAATTAAATGCTCTGTTTTAGCTAACTCTAATAACACATTTCTGTGCTGTCCAGTCAAAGTTCCATTGTCTAAAATATCTTTAACTGCTGCTCGCCACCACAAAGGTTTACCTTTAGCGTTAACCCACTCAATTACATTTTTTATCGACATTCCTTATCCTTTATAAAATCAATAATCCTTAAAAAAGAATATCAATAAATACTGAAGACTAATAGTAATATAATTTTCAAAAGCAGGAGATTAAAGTAGTCACCCATTAGATAACTCCTGTCAAGCAGGCTGCTCTATCTCCTTGACCTTTTTATTCAAAACCAAGTGCTCTTATTATTTTTAAACTCAATTTAAATATGAATACTTAACTAGTAATGTCGTCGATTGGTGCGAATATTCACCATGGCTTGAATAAAGAGCGCCATATGTAGAACCAAAGGGGTCACCCATTAGAAAGTTCCGGTCAAGCAGGCAGCTGTGTTTTCTTGATCTCTTTATTCAAAAATCAAGTGTTCTTATTATTTAGACTCAATTTAAATATGACTACGCACCTAGTAATGACGT
>NZ_JACJEM010000220.1:0-211 GCF_014164085.1 Pseudoalteromonas sp. SG45-5
AAATTTGATTTCTCAGCATAGGAATTAGCTCGATGGCCAGCGTTACAATGCGGTGTTTATTACCTTTTCCATTCCATACTTGAATACATTTATAATCAAAATCAATATCTTTCACCCTTAATTGCACCGCTTCCATTACTCTTAAGCCACTTCCATACATAAGGGCTGCAATTAAATAATAGCGCTTATTTAAATGAGCCATCAACATTTT
>NZ_JACJEM010000221.1:0-210 GCF_014164085.1 Pseudoalteromonas sp. SG45-5
TTTTTCTTTTTTCATATTCGCTCTCATTCGTCTTTGCGCGATTGAATAAACTAACAATGAAAGTGTCATCACCATCAACAGAGCATCTATTCTACTTGGCTTTTTGATAAATAATGATGAAACAAAAAACAAGGGGTCTTTTAAAAACCTAAACCCTTTTTCTACTTCAGATTGTGCTTTGTAATGCTTAAGTAAACCTACTGGTGAAAG
>NZ_JACJEM010000222.1:0-210 GCF_014164085.1 Pseudoalteromonas sp. SG45-5
GTTACTTTCATTTCACCCTTTAAATAAGCCATTATCACTCTTAAACCTAAATTACGCGTATGAAAATGACTGCATGATGCAGTTTTAACTTTTTACTGGGGCGTTTAAACTTTATGCGAGCAGCTTTTCGCAGTTACTGATATTCGCTCGCCGTTTTCGATTTAAATTTTCGCAATAACTTGCTTGTGAGATAGGCCTGCCTACTGCGCC
>NZ_JACJEM010000223.1:0-205 GCF_014164085.1 Pseudoalteromonas sp. SG45-5
TATTTAACCTGAACTCTGGTTAAGAGATTTACTAACATATTGAATCATGGTGATATTTAAATTTATTTTCTCTAGCCAAAGATTTTCAGTGAAAACAAGGCGAATTTACGCGTCAATAGCTGGCCTATTGCAAGTAAATTCAACGCAGTTAGCGCTGAAAATAGCTGCTAGAGATAGATTTATTATCCAGAGTTCAGGTTACTTA
>NZ_JACJEM010000224.1:0-202 GCF_014164085.1 Pseudoalteromonas sp. SG45-5
ACATAATAAATGCTGAGCAACGCAGGGATAGCTTAAATTATAATAGGTAAGCTGATTAAATTAGCTGATTTAGCTAGAGCCTCTAAAAAGCAAATTCCCATAGCATAAACAACACCAACTCTGATATACCGAGCAGGTAGCGCCTCAGTCCAACAAGCGATTATGCAACACAAACCGCGTGTTGCATAAATACTAAAGTGTT
>NZ_JACJEM010000022.1:0-67785 GCF_014164085.1 Pseudoalteromonas sp. SG45-5
TAGGCCAGCTATTGACGCGTAAGTTCGCCTTGTTTTCACTGAAAATCTCTGGCTAGAGAAAAATAAATTTAAATATCATTATGATTCAATATATTAGTAAATATCTTAACCAGAGTTCAGGTTAAATAACCAGACGAAAATAACATAGGGCTGTTTCGGCAATTACTTTCTGCATCCTTACAGTCGATTACTAGGGCCTATATGGACTCTCCGTAAATGTCAAAAAGAAAAAGTTAAAATAAATTTAGATGCTAGCTTATATATGGGGTCTATTTAACGTTAAGAAGATTACGCTAGAACGAGGCAAAATTTTTGTATCTAGTGTTCTAAATAAAAAATTTTTAAGGACGTTATAGTGCAATTTAACTCGTTAAATTGCTCAAAGATTTATGCAGGTTGGTGTAAGTAACCTGAACGCTGGATAATAAATCTATCTCAAGTAGCTATTTTCAGCGCTAACTACGTTGAATTTAAATATCACCATTATTCAATACGTTCGTAAATCTCTTAACCAGAGTTCAGGTTAAGTAAGGTCACTCAAGGTTTAAGCACAAAAAAAGGAGCCATAGGCTCCTTTTTGATACTTATATGAAAAAGCTTAAGCCGCTAGGCCTTCTTTTGCTTTTTCTACAAGCGCTGCGAATGCAACTTGGTCATAAACAGCGATATCTGCAAGGATCTTACGATCGATTTCTACAGAAGTCTTTTTAAGACCGTTGATAAAACGGCTGTAAGACAGACCATTTTGACGTGAAGCAGCATTGATACGTGCAATCCATAATTGACGGAATGTACGTTTCTTCGCACGACGGTCACGGTAAGCGTATTGACCCGCTTTAGTAACAGCCTGGAAAGCTACGCGGTAAACACGTGAACGTGCTCCGTAGTAACCTTTTGCTTGTTTTAAAACTTTTTTGTGACGTGCACGTGCGACAACGCCGCGTTTAACTCTTGCCATTTCTAAAAACCCCTATTAAGCGAACGGTAACATACGTGAAACTAGACCATGGTCATTTTTATGAACCATCATCTTAGGACGTAGGTGTAACTTACGCTTAGAAGTTTTCTTAGTCAGAATATGACGAAGATGCGCTTGTTTACGCTTGAAACCGCCAGAAGCAGTCTTTTTGAAACGCTTAGCAGCGCCACTGTGACTTTTTAGCTTATAAGCCATTGCAATAACTCCAATTGTATTGCTTTTAAATTAATAAGCAGGCGTGAGATATATTTCTATAGCTCCACTTTTAGGCCTAACTTACTGCCATGTTCCGGTGAAGACCCAACATAAATGCTGCAATCTTGCTTTTAGACCGGTTAACCTAGGTGAATATTTGCATATTAACTTGCAGACCTAGGTTAATTTCGGTGCGTATTATCGCTTAAAAATTATTTTTTAGCAACAGGCGCCATCATCATAACCATTTGGCGGCCTTCAACACGATTTGGGAAAGACTCTACAACTGCAAGCTCTTCTAAATCGGTTTTGATACGGTTTAATAATTCTATACCAATTTCTTGGTGAGCCATTTCACGACCACGGAAGCGGATGGTTATTTTAGCTTTATCGCCACCTTCTAAGAACTTACGTAAGTTGCGAAGCTTAACCTGATAATCACCTTCATCCGTACCAGGACGGAATTTGATTTCTTTTATCTGGATCTGCTTTTGCTTCTTCTTCTGCTCTTTCAGTTCTTTACTTTTTTCAAAGATGAACTTACCGTAGTCCATGATTCTACAAACAGGCGGCTCAGCATTTGGGCTAATCTCAACAAGATCAACACCCGCTGCGTCAGCCATAGTTTGTGCGTCTTTTAATGACTGAATTCCAGCTTGTTCGCCTTCAAGGTCAATTAAACGAACTTCTTGAGCTGTAATTTCTTCGTTAATACGATTTTTTTGGGCTGTTTGTTGCCCTTTCTTGCCGCCTCTAATAGTACGTTCCTCCAAGAATATTAATAATATAAGCGTGTAATTGGCTGTTTGTTATGCCTTACACGCTCTGTTTTTACTGTCGACTTTTAATTTCTTCGCTAATTTTAGCTACAAAATCGTCAACATTAAATTTGCCAAGGTCTTCACCTGTGCGCGTACGCACTGCTACTTCTTGCTGCTCAACTTCTTTATCGCCAACAACAAGTAAGTATGGAATACGCTTAAGTGTATGTTCACGGATTTTAAAGCCAATCTTCTCATTTCTCAAGTCAGCAGCGGCTCTAATACCTAATTTATTTAATTTTTGCACAACTTCTTTAACATAAGGCGCTTGTTTATCGGTAATATTCATAATTACCACTTGCTTTGGTGCAAGCCACGTTGGGAATAAACCGGCATACTCTTCTGTTAAAATACCAATAAAGCGTTCTATAGAACCTAAAATGGCACGATGTATCATTACAGGTGTACGACGTTCATTATTTTCTGCTACATAAGTAGCGCCTAAACGACCCGGTAATGCAAAATCTAGTTGCACTGTACCACACTGCCACGCTCTGTCTAAACAATCGTACAAAGTAAATTCAATTTTAGGACCGTAAAACGCGCCTTCACCCGGTAGGTAATCAAATTCAATATCATTTAGCTTAAGTGCATCAGCTAATGCAAGCTCAGCTTTATCCCACATATGATCTTCACCAATGCGTTGTTCTGGGCGAGTTGAAAGCTTAACGACAATCTTCTCAAAACCGAATGTTTCATAGGTATCATAAACCATCTTAATACACGCTGACACTTCGTCCATTATCTGTTCTTCTGTACAGAAAATGTGAGCATCATCTTGTGTAAAGCCACGAACACGCATTAAGCCATGTAGTGCGCCTGATGGCTCGTTACGATGACAACAACCAAACTCAGCCATACGAAGTGGTAAATCACGGTACGACTTTAAACCTTGGTTAAAGATTTGCACGTGACCTGGGCAGTTCATTGGTTTAATTGCGTATTCACGCTTTTCAGACTCAGTGGTAAACATTGCGTCTGAATACTTTTCCCAGTGACCTGATTTTTCCCACAATGAACGGTCCATCATCATTGGACCTTTTACTTCTTCGTACTCATATTCACGTAACTTTTCGCGTACAAACTCTTCAAGCTCGCGGTAAATGCTCCAACCATCGTTGTGCCAAAATACCATGCCTGGCGCTTCTTCTTGCCAATGCCATAAATCAAGCGCTTTGCCAATGCGGCGGTGGTCGCGTTTTTCAGCTTCTTCAAGACGTTTTAAATATGCTTTAAGTTGCTTTTTATCGCCCCACGCTGTGCCGTAAATACGTTGTAGCATTTTGTTTTCTGAATCACCACGCCAATATGCACCTGCCACTTTCATTATTTTGAAGTTTTGGCAAAATTTCATGTTAGGAACGTGAGGTCCACGACACATATCTACATATTCTTCGTGATGATATAAACCTGGACGGTCATCTTTAGCAATGTTCTCATCCAAAATTTCTATTTTGTATGTTTCGCCACGCGCTTCAAAAGTATCGCGTGCTTCTTGCCAGCTTACTGTTTTTTTCACTACATCGTAGTTAGTTTTTGCAAGTTGCAACATACGCTTTTCAATTGCTTCAAGATCATCTTGTGATAATGAATGTTCCATATCGATATCGTAGTAAAAGCCGTTATCGATAGTAGGACCGATTGCCATTTTTGCATCTGGGAAAAGTTGCTTAACTGCATGACCAATTAAATGAGCACACGAGTGACGAATGATTTCCAGCCCGTCATCGTCTTTAGCGGTGATGATTTCAAGTCGAGAATCTTCACTTATTAAATCACATGCATCAACACGGTCGCCATTAACACGACCTGCAATGGTCGCTTTAGCTAAACCTGGGCCTATATCATTTGCTACATCAAGCGTACTTACGGGGTTTTCAAAACTACGTTGACTTCCGTCTGGAAGAGTAATAACTGGCATTATAAATCCTTGCTACAGTGGTGACACCTACAATGTATCACGTGTATTTTTAATTAATTAAATGAGAATGACTCGACAACACTTTTACGAATAAGCATTGACTATTTTTCGCCATATTGGGCTAATGTAGATGCTGAGTCTGCTCAACTACAAAAAGATATTGTCGCGTGCCACACGCTTAATTACAAGTCATACGCGCCGAAAATTCGAGCTGATTTACGATATAAATCAACTTTTGTTAGAAAAGCGACAAAATTAGCTAAAAATATTAGAGTTAACCTAGTGGGTCATGCTAGCACTCGCATTTTAATGAGTGTTGGGTATAATACTGCGTAATTAAGTTATAGTAGAGAATAGTAATGAGAACATGTGGTGTAGAAATTACCGGTAGCGATGTACTACTTTGTATTTTGAGTAAAGATAATGACGTATTTGACATTCGCGATGTGCGCCAAACACGCTTTACCTTAGGTAACGGTAACGACACCGAAGTAATGCGTAAATTTCAATTTGATTTTGCAAAACTAATGCAAGATTACCAAATTGATTCTGTTGCAATTCGTGAGCGCCAGCCAAAGGGTAAATTTGCCGGCAGCGCAAAAGGATTTAAAATGGAAACTGCCATTCAATTAATTGAAAATTTAGATGTGCGTTTATTTACCACAACTGAAATTAAAGAGCAGGTAAAGCGCAATCCTATTCCAATAGATTTTGAAGATACTGGCCTTAAAAAGTATCAAGAAAATGCTTTTGTAAATGCCTACGTTTACATAATGAAAAGAACATACCGCAGCGACGAAATGTAGACTCATTGCTCGTTTAAAAACGCGTACTTACAGTGTAAGACGCGTTTTTTTGTGCCTAAAAAACAGCTTTGGTTTTTATAAAACCACTAATACATTAGTCTAACCGCACTTCTCTTTGTCGACAATATGTGTTTATTTTAACTTTGTAGTTTAATAACTCACGCACATTTTCATGGAGAGAGCAATGCACACACACACTATTGCAGTAAAAGAAGTAGAAAAAATAAATAGTTTACCGTTATCACAAAGCTATTTTAAAGGTATACAAAGCACACCTTTAACAAATTCAACTATCGGCGAGTACTTTGACTTTATTGTCGACAAAAACCCAGAAACATTAGCTGTAGTAGTTCATCATCAGGGTATTCGCTTAACGTATAAAGAATTTCAACAAGAAGTTAATCAACTTGCTATGGGGTTACTGGCGCTTGGCATAAAATCTGGTGAGCGAGTGGGTATTTGGTCTCCTAATAATATTGAGTGGTGCTTAACCCAATTTGCAACGGCTAAAATTGGCGCAATAATGGTGTGTATTAATCCAGCATACCGCCCTAATGAATTACAATATGCGTTAAATAGTGTTGAGTGTTCAACCCTCATTACAGCATCAAACTTCAAAGGCAGTGACTATTTAGAGATGCTTAATAGTTTAGCGCCAGAGCTTGCAAGTAGCGACAAAGAAAAGCTTAATTTAAAAGCACTGCCCTCTCTTAAAAATATAATTCGCATTGGCAATGAAGCATCTCCAGGTATGTATTGTTTTAATGACGTTATTAACTTGCCAACAGCAGCACATGCGCTCGAATTAACAGCAATAGGTACACACTTAAATGCAGAGCAAGACATCAATATTCAATTTACATCAGGCACAACAGGCAGCCCAAAAGGCGCAACGCTTACCCATAAAAATATTTTAAATAACGCGCTATTTGTTGCCGAATCTATGCATTTTACAAGCGACGACAAATTATGTATTCCTGTCCCTTTATATCATTGTTTTGCGATGGTATTAGGCAGCTTATTGTGCGTAACTAAAGGCGCTGCGGCTATTTATCCTAGTGATTCGTTCGATGCAAAAACTACCCTTGATGTAGTGCAACAAGAAGGTTGTACAGCGCTGCACGGTGTACCTACTATGTTTATTAGTGAGCTTGAGCTGAGTAATTTTAATGATTATGATCTAAGTACTTTACGCACGGGTGTAATGGCAGGCTCTACATGCCCAGAGCAAGTAATGCGAAAAGTACAAACACAAATGAACATGCATCAAGTACTTATTGCTTACGGGCAAACAGAGTGCAGCCCCATAAACAACATTACCGAAACAGACTCCTCAATACAGCGCCAAGTAACGACAGTTGGCCGTGCCCTTGCACATACTGAGGTTAAAATTATTGACGAGCTGGGTAATATTCAAAAAATTGGCCAACCAGGCGAAGTATGTAGTAAAGGGGCTGGCATAATGCGCTGCTATTGGAATGACGAAGCTAAAACACAAGCCACTATAGATGAAGGCGGTTGGCTGCACTCTGGTGATTTAGGTGTTATGGATACTGAAGGATTTGTAAGTATCGTTGGCAGGATCAAAGATATGATTATTCGTGGCGGCGAAAACATTTCCCCTCGAGAAATAGAAGAAGTACTTTACACCTACCCGGGCATTCAAGATGCTGCCATATTTGGTATAACAGATGAAAGGTATGGCGAGGAAGTGTGCGCTTGGATCCAACCAAAAGAAGATGTTCTGCTTGATGAGCAGGCAATTCGTGACTTTTTGAAAGACAAACTAGCCTACTTTAAAATGCCACGACATATCCGCTTTGTAGAAAACTACCCAATGACAGTAACAGGTAAACTGCAAAAATTTAAAATGCGCGAGCAAATGCAAGAAGAGCTAAGCGATAAGGCTTTCTCTTAATTTCTCCTCTATGAAAAACCCGTATTGCGAATAATAAATATACCTCAAGCAACTATTAAAAAGCACAGCCAATTGGCTGTGCTTTTTGTGTTTTGAATTTATTATAAATCCAACATTCTCTTTTTTAAACGCTCTAAATCAATCGCACTTGAGCGTACTGTTAATTTAATATGACTGTATTCATATTCTTCTTTAACAACACTCATGCTTGACCGAATTTCGCCCACGATACCTTTGGCGGTATAGGGTATAACAACCTCTTCTTCAATCATGTCCTCTTGAGCTATATCAACAATGTATTTATGCAGTTTACTAATGTCATCAGGGTTACGCGTAGAGGTCATCATTGCATCAGGAAACTCATCCATTAGCGACTGCTGCTGTTCAGTACTTAATTGGTCTGATTTATTCAGTACCAGTAACTTTTTACTGCCTTCCACTCCAACTTCAGCCAAAACGTTATGTACTACTTCAAGCTGTGAGCGAAATGAAGGATCAGATGCATCAACTACATATAACAATAGTGATGCATCATGCGCTTCTGCTAATGTTGAATGAAATGAAGCAACCAAATCATGAGGTAATTTTTTAATAAAACCAACAGTATCTGACACCAATATACGAGGCTGTGTGATCGGGTACAGCGCCCGAACAGTGGTGTCTAGCGTTGCAAAGAGCTTGTTTTCTCCCTCTACATCACTGCCGGTAATTGCACGCATCATTGATGACTTGCCCGCATTGGTATAACCAATTAAAGCCACTGAGAATAGCTCTGAGCGCTGCGTACGCCTGTCCATCATTACATCTTGAACACTAACAAGTTCGCGCTTTAGTTCTGCTAATTGATCGCGTACTTTACGACGGTTTAGTTCAAGTGTGGTTTCACCCGCACCTTTACCCATTTGGCGTTCTTTATCACCTGTGGATGTTTCACGAAGCCGTGGCGCTACATAATTAAGGCGCGCAATCTCAACTTGTAATTTTGCAGTTTTAGTACGCGCATGACGGCTGAATATCTCTATGATAATCCCAGTGCGGTCAAATACTTCTACGCCTAACTGGTTCTCAACATTACGTAGTTGAGAAGGCGTTAAATCGCAGTCAAATACCACTACATCGGCACAGGCAAAATCAAGTTCGTCTGATGGAATTTCTGACGGCATGTCAGATAATGGATCGTCATCAAGAACATTTTCATCCTCTTGCTCATCTGCAGCGGAGCCTTTATTACCAGTAAGATGGGCTATTTCTGCTAGTTTACCTGAGCCAAGCACATTAACTTTTTGAGTAGAGCTTTGTTTTTGCGATTGCGTACCTACTACTTTAAACCCTAACGTAGTAACCAAACGCGCAAGCTCTGCAAGCGACTCTGTTGCTTCGTCACCTTTAAACTGTGGTGTACTAATAGAAATAAGTAACGCATTAGGAAGTGATGGTTTTGCAGTTAATTGCATAATTTTTGTGTGTTAATGCACCTGAAGTGCAAACCTATTTTTCATTCGAAAGTAACTTGATCCTACGCTGTTATAGCAAAGCTTTACAGCCTTTATAACTGACTATCAGTCATTATTATCAAAACACATCTTTACTGGCATTATAAATGACGTTATTTAGGTATCAGTAAAGGAGATATTAAGGGTACGTTGAAAATTCAACATACCCTGAGCACTTAACTTAATACCGCTCACTAAACTTGACGATAGTCTTTAAAAAAGCGTTTCATTTTTAGCATCGCATCCGACAAATCATCTTTGTTTGGCAAAAATACTAATCTAAAGTGATCTGGCTCAGGCCAATTAAACGCCCTACCATGTACTAATAATATTTTTTCAGCTTTGAGCAAGTCAAACATCATTTGCTCATCGTCTTTAACATTAAAATACGCTGTATCTACCTTAGCAAACGCATATAGAGCACCTTTTGGTTTTTTACAGCTAATACCTTCAATTGCATTTAAACCACGCCAAGCTATATCACGCTGCTCGTATAAACGACCACCGGGATTAATTAAATTATCAATTGATTGCACGCCACCTAACGCTTGTTGAATAGCATATTGAGCTGGTACGTTTGCACATAAACGCATAGAGGCAAGTATATCTAGGCCTTTGCGTAAGTCGTCCATTACCGAAGTACGGCCACTCAACACCATCCATCCCATTCTAAGCCCTGCAGCACGATATGTTTTTGCCAAACCGTTAAAAGTAATAATTGGCACATCATCGCAAAGCGAACCTATAGACGTGTGCGTTACACCGTCGTATAAAATCTTCTCGTAAATTTCATCGCTCAATAACAGTAATTTGTGGTCTCGTGCTATATCGATTAATTGCATTAACAAGTCGTCGCTATAAACCGCACCGGTTGGATTATTAGGGTTAATTAATACCAATGCTTTTGTTTTTGAAGTGATTTTACTTTTTATGTCAGCAATATCTGGAAACCAATCTTGGTCTTCGTCGCATAAATAATGAACGGGGTTGCCCCCTGATAGCTTAACCGATGCAGTCCAAAGCGGATAATCGGGTGCAGGAATAAGTACTTCATCACCATTATTGAGTAGCGCTTGGGTGACCATTTGGATCAGTTCACTTACACCGTTACCAATATAAATGTTATCAACGTCTAAATTATGTAACTTACGTTGCTGATAATGCTGATAAATAGCCACGCGAGCTGAATAGAGGCCTTTGGAGTCACAGTAACCTTGAGCTGAATATAAATTGCGGATAATATCGCGATGCATATCTTCAGGCATATCAAAGCCAAAAGCGGCTGGGTTGCCTATATTCAATTTCAATACTTTTTGACCTTCGTCTTCCATTTTTTTAGCTTGCGCTAAAACCGGCCCACGGATGTCATAGCATACACCTTCTAACTTATGACTCTTTTTAATATCAGACATTTTTACCTCTTTAGGGCGTATTGACTTTATGGATTAAATTTGTTCAACCTAGGGGCGATTTAATCGCGGCGCGAGATTTGTAACCTAGTGGGCTGAGTAAAAATTGAGTAACAAAGAGAAAATAGCCCCTAGGAAGAACCCTCTGGGCAATGCGTGTTTGGATTTTATATGTTGTTATCGCCTATTTATGTGGAAAAACCACACTGCATAGGCTCTGTCTAACCTAAAAACCAGACACTCGTTACAAATTCAATCCCGAAAGTTCAACACGCCCTAGTGAGTCTTTAGACTAACCTAGTAAAGGCATAAAATACCAGCCTATTTAAGCGCTTAATACTGAAATAAATTCAAGCAACACTTAATATTTAACGAGATGCTAACCATTCATTTAGCTTAGCCTGAGAGCCAGTTACTTGAGCCATTAAACTATTAGATGCGTCGATGGCTTCAGCTAAATTATCTAGGTTTAAATTTTGTTCAATAACACGAGATACTTCTGCGAGGCTTGAAGCACCAAACTGCGCCGCATTAGACTTTAAGCTGTGAGAGTGACGAATAGCCGCTTCTTTGTCCCTACCTATCGTTGCTAACACTTCAGATCCTAAACGCTCGAACTCTGTACAACAAAAATCAAGCGTGTCAGCAAATTGTTCACCCAATAACGATTCCATACTCTCTAATGCCGATGTATCAATATTTATTTCTGTCATATTTTAAGCCCTTAAAACAATCCATGTACATTACCGTTTAATATCACTACTTTATATTGATGCGTAAAAAAAACCAACTTAATTACCTTATAAATGTATAATTATGAAGTTCATACTGGCAACAAAAAGTTTATTTAATGGCACGCACACTTTGCACTCAGTGTAACTTTGCACTAAACACCTGCATTTGCAACGCAATTACAAATATAAACAACAAAGTCACGGTTATTATTCTACAGCACCCTAGCGAAGAAAAAATAGCAAAAAATACCGCTAAGCTACTCAATTTATGCCTAACTGATTGCCAAATAATCAAAGGTGAAAATAATGATGACTTTGCCATACTAAAAACGCTGCCAGTCAGCTCAACTGTTTTACTCTACCCTAACGAAAACGCTATAGATTTAGACGAGAGCGCTGAGCAACCCAGTGCAACAAACATCACCCATTTAATCGTGGTTGATGGCACATGGAAAAAAGCCTATAAAATTTTACAACTCACTCCCTTACTCAATCAGTTCAAAACGGTCAGCTTTAAACAACTACCTAAAAATCGTTATGCTATCCGTAAAGCCCCTCGGGCCGACAGCCTATCCACACTTGAAGCCGTAGCGCATAGTTTGTTTTTAATAGAGCAGCTAAATCCTGCACCACTTTATAATGTGCTTGATGAATTAATACAAAAACAAACCCAACACATGCCCGAGCACGTAAAAGCACGTTACTTAGATTAAATTTGGCGCCATAAACTTTAATGCGTAATTATCCCAACAGATTAAAACGAGGCTTTACTCGCCAAGGCCCCGACTATCGCTTTGACGACCAAGTCGACTTTAGCGATATAAGAGACACCTTTGGCTTTAGATCTATGGTCGTTGGAAAATGGGTAACCAAAGAAGAGCGCTATATTAGCGCCAATTTAATTTACGATGCACTGGCGGATCTTGCGCAAATACTACACTTACCTCCTAAAGCGATTGGCCTGCGAGGCAAGCTTAACTTTGCATTTGGTTATGGTGGTCAAAAAGGTGTACAGGCACATTATAATGCGGCCACTCAAACACTTGCTCTTGCAAAAAATGCAGGCGGTGGCGCATTAGCCCACGAATGGTTTCACGCGTTTGACCATCATATAAGCGAGCACTTATTTGCAGCAAAACCCCGCTTTGGTTTTGCCTCAAAATTATGGCTTTCAAACACGCCTAATTTATCGCACCCACTTAATAATGCTTTAAACAGTTTTTATAAATATGTATTTTTAGATGAGGATGGTGTGGATGCAAATAACTTTGTTCAAACGTGTATAGAGCACGATAAAACCCACAACATGAATTATATGAGCATGCCAGAGGAACTTGCAGCACGCTGTTTTGAAGCCTGTATTGAGCAGCATTCAAATATAAAAAATAGCTTTTTGGTGGGAGGCTTACAAAGTAGTAATTTAATATACCCAAATGTTGAGCATATTAATAAAACAAATGAAGCGCTTAACCAGTATTTTGAATTACTGGGTTATGCGCTTCATAAAATAGACGAGTAATGCCTATATTTGGTGATTATTTATCGTCACTAATGCGACTTGCTACCGCACTGCTTTGATCTTTATATTTAGCGTCTTTACGAATGTTGTATGGGTTTTCACACGGACCCGATAGCATTTCAAAGCTCATAGCACCAATTTTCATCAGTGGGCGAAGCGCCAGTGGTAATTTACCTGAGTTGTAAAACTCTAAAACAATATTACCGCTCCAGCCTGGGTCTATTCGGTGCGCTGTTACATGCACCATTAAACCTAAACGCGCAAGCGATGAGCGTCCATCTAACCAGCCTACTATATCTGCTGGCAGAGTTACTTTTTCATGGGTAATAGCTAGTGCAAGTTCACCTGGGTGTAAAAAGAATGCTTCACCTTCATCAAGCACTATTTCTTCACTCATGATTGATTCCATGGCTTTATTTAACTGATCTTTTGGGCCACTTAAATCGACGTATGCCGCGTTGTGTGCGTTAAATGTTCTAAATTTATTACCCAAGCGCAAATCGGCAGTCACGCCTGAAATCATCTCGCTCGTTGGCGCAGGCTCAATAACAATGCGACCGTCGCTTAGGTATTCATTAATATGTGTGTCTGAAAGTCTCATTATTTACTAATCTTCCGTAATCACAATTTCAATCGCATTGTGATGCTGTTGATAATAGAGCGTGCTGGCTATAAGCCTCGCTGCTGCGCTGTATGTTTTGCTTATTGCCGCCTCGTTATCGTTGGCAATAAGTTTCCCTTGCTCAGAATACTCGCGTATATCTATTGCAAGAGGAATATGGCTAAGTACGGGTACACCGTGCTTGTGTGCAAGCTTTTGTGCACCATCTTTACCAAATACGTGGTTAGCTTCACCACAGTGGCTGCAAATGTAGTGACTCATGTTTTCTATTAAGCCTAACACCGGTACGTTTACTTTATTAAACATAGCAATGCCTTTTTGCGCATCGGCTAGCGCTAAGTCTTGCGGTGTCGTTACAATAACAGTGCCGCTCGCGGGAACTTTTTGGCTCATTGTAAGCTGAATATCACCGGTACCTGGTGGCATATCCACAATTAAGTAATCAAGCTCGCCCCAATCAGTCTCGTTAAGTAACTGGCTAAGTGCGCCTGACGCCATTGGTCCGCGCCATACAGTGGCATCATCGCTTGGTACTAAAAATCCAATAGATTGCGCTTTAATGCCGTTTGCATCAAAAGGCTGTAGCTGTTTGTTATCTTTAGTAACGGGCTCTGCGCCCACCAAACCTAAAAGCATGGGAATAGACGGGCCATAAATATCAGCATCTAAAATACCCACCTTTGCGCCTTCGTTTTTAAGGGCGCCCGCCAAGTTAACGGCAGTAGTCGACTTACCTACTCCGCCTTTGCCTGAGGCAATAAGCACAATATGTTTAATCGCTTTAAACTTAGCTGCTTCTTTAATGATAACCTTAGCGCTAATTGTTACAGGCACATTTAAGCTTTCACTTACGTGTTGCTCAACTAAAGGCATTTCTGATTGCCCAGCAAATGGCAGGGTTAATTTAATGTGTAGTGATTTATCGTCATTTTGAGTAATAGTATCAATAAAGCTTTCGTCTATACCGACGGCAAAAGCCGCACTACGATATGCCGCTAAGGCAGTAATAATCGGTTGTTTTTGCACCGATTTAGAAGAGAATAGTTTCGACAGTCCAAACATAGCAATTAAATAGCGTTTCTTTGATGAAAAGTGCCACGGAATTATGTAACATTCAGGGCATTAACACCAGTCAATTAATAAAAATCCATAAGCTGTGCACACTCTAAGCAGATAGCTTGTAGATAAATTAATGATAATTGCCGTTTGTATAATAAAAACGGCGTTTTATCCTCAATTCGGAATGATTATGACGCAGCGAAAGATCCTGATTACCAGCGCATTACCTTATGCAAATGGCCCTACTCACTTAGGTCATTTATTGGAATATATTCAAACTGATATTTGGTCACGTTTTCAAAAACTACAGGGCCACGAAGCTTATTATGTTTGCGCAGACGATGCCCACGGCACGCCAATTATGCTTAATGCGCAAAAGCAAGGGATCACGCCTGAAGAAATGGTAAAACAAGTGAGCATAGAGCGCCAACGCGACTTTGCTGACTTTAATATCAAATTTGATAACTACCACAGCACGCACAGCCAAGAAAACAAAGAATTTAGCGAGCTTATTTATAACCGCCTAAACGATGCCGGTCATATTAAAAAGCACACTATTTCGCAATTATTCGATCCGGAAAAAGGTATTTTCTTACCCGATCGCTTTGTAACAGGTACTTGCCCAACGTGTAAGTCTGAAAACCAAAACGGCGACAGCTGTGATTCGTGCGGTGCTACATACAGCCCAACCGAACTCATTAATCCGCGCTCTGTCATGTCGGGCGCTGAGCCAGTGCTTAAAGATTCTGAGCATTACTTTTTTGACCTGCCAGCATTTGAAGGCATGTTAAAAGAATGGCTACACTCGGGCACTATTCAGCAAGAAATGGCTAACAAGCTAGACGAATGGTTTACCGATGGCTTGCAACAGTGGGATATTAGCCGTGATGCGCCTTACTTTGGTTTTGAAATTCCAAATGCACCGGGCAAATATTTTTACGTTTGGCTAGATGCACCTATTGGTTACATGGCAAGCTTTAAAAACCTATGTGACAAAAAAGGCATCAACTTTGATGAGTTTTGGGCTGAAGGTTCAAACGCTGAGCTTTATCACTTTATTGGTAAAGACATTATTTACTTCCACAGCTTATTTTGGCCAGCAATGCTAGAAGGCGCTAATTTTAGAAAGCCAACTAACGTATTCGCTCATGGTTTTGTCACTGTAAATGGCGAAAAAATGTCTAAATCGAAGGGTACGTTTATTAAAGCGCGTACTTATTTAGATAACTTAAACCCAGAGTACTTACGTTACTACTACGCCGCAAAATTAAGCAGCGGTATTGTTGATCTTGATTTAAACCTAGAAGACTTTGCACAACGTGTAAATTCAGACCTAGTAGGTAAAGTAGTCAACATAGCGAGCCGTTGTGCTGGCTTTATTACGAAAAAGTTTGATGGCAAATTAAGCAGTACTATTATGCTGCCAGCGCTGTTAGCAGAATTTCAAGCTGCTGCACCTAGCATTACATCACACTACGAGAACCGCGATTACAGCCGCGCAATTCGCGAAATAATGGCGCTTGCCGACAAAGCAAACCAATTTATTGATGGCGCAGCACCTTGGGTATTAATTAAAGACGACACTAAGCAACAAGAAGCACACGAAGTGTGTTCGCTTGGTCTTAACTTGTTCCGCGTTTTAATTACGTACTTAAAACCCGTGTTACCAGAAATGGCTGATAACGTACAAGCGTTTTTAAATGACGACCTTGCATGGGACGGCGTTCAAAATGCGCTAGTAAGCCACCCTATCAATAAATTTAAGCCGTTAATGCAACGTGTTGAAATGGATAAAGTGAACAAGATGGTTGAAGAATCTAAAGAAAGCTTAGCGCAAAAAGTAACGATTGACCCTAACAGCCCACTTGCAAAAGAGCCGATTAGCGACGAAATAGAATTTGATGACTTTGCAAAAGTAGATTTACGCGTAGCTAAAATTGCTAAAGCAGAGCACGTAGAAGGCGCAGATAAACTACTTAAGCTAACACTTGATTTAGGCGGCGAAACTCGCCAGGTGTTTGCGGGTATTAAATCGGCTTATGCACCTGAGGATCTTGAAGGCAAGCTAACCGTTATGGTTGCTAACCTTAAGCCTCGTAAAATGCGCTTTGGTATGTCTGAAGGCATGGTATTAGCAGCAGGCCCTGGCGGAAAAGAAATTTATATTCTTAACCCAGATGATGGCTCAGAGCCTGGTATGCGCGTAATGTAATTATAGTTTAATAAGCCGTTGTAACTTCAGCGGCTTATTGAGTTTCATCACCGCACATATCAAAGTTCGCATAATCATGAATTTGATAATCCTCAATCTATAAAAACCATCCGATCTAAATCAGTTACCTAAATCCGACAATTATAATCAACCCTAAAGTTTAAATCACAATAAAAATACCATCCTTTCAGGCTAGTGTTTTATTATTGCTATTAAAACATACTTGTTTGCTAGTTATGTATAGGTATTCTCTATGGCAGAAGAAAAAAACAACGTGGTAGAAAAAGAAAATTTACCCGATAAAAATAATAAATTTTTTCTAGATCTTTTACCAGGTAAGTTAATTGATATTCAGTTAAATAATCCTATCCAAATGCGCTTTAAACTCCCGCTTATAGGCTATGATATTGGAAAATATTTAGTATTAAAATACCCATCGCAAGCTGGAAAACATAGCTACACTGATGTTTTAAAAGAAGGCAACGGCGCCATTGTTAGGTATGTTGTTGAAGATGAACGAGGAGAATGCATTGCATTTTCTACTACGATTCTTGCAATTTCCTTTCGCCCAGAAAGGTTGATTTTTCTCGACTATCCAAAAAAGATAGAAAGTAGACAATTAAGAGAAACTAGTCGATTAAAAACACACATTCCGGCAAAAATAAGCCTACATGAAGAATATGAGCCTGACAGCAAAGGGTTATTACATGGCTTAATTATTGATATTTCGCCGACTGGGTGTCGATTTACGATTCACGTTAGTTCTGGCTTTTTAGCACTAAAGAGGCGACAGGTTTTTATGCACATCATTTCGCCAATAGATAGTAAACCTGTTGTTATTAGCTCCTACATTAGAAATAACCAAATGAAAGACAGTAATTTACACGTAGGTATAGAATTTGACGCCCAAGAACACGCAAAACTACAAGAATTACTTGAAGCTTTTTCTATTAGTGGTGATTGAATACACTTCAATCACCTCATTACCGGACCAATTGAACTTTATATTAAACATAGCAATAAAGTGATTAGCTTAAATTAACTGTTCAGATAACCCCCCTTTCTAGCCCTTTTTTATTCGAATTTAAAGGAATTACTAGAGCAGTTAACGTACTTAACTGCGCTTATTTTGTGCATTCATTACCATGACTTTAGGAAGGTGAATAACAATTGATTGAGAGATTATATAAAACACCCAATTAATATATCTTATCTGCGGATAAAATCCTTCTCCGCCATTACCATAAATCCAAAAAAGACCTATTAGGGCATCTGCTAATGCGGCAAAAATTAAACCTAAACTCAATATCCACACACTCAGCGGCGCTTTTAAAGCCCCATATGACTTAACTAACAAAATACTAGCTAGACCCACAGCCGTTATTAGAAAGCTATAAGCCCACGTTAATACTAATGTGTAGCTCGCAGCTTCTGGGATATACATAGAGTAAAAAGAGGTCAGAGATACACATAAGGCTGTTAAAAAATAAAGACCTAAAATACGAGTGTTATTGCACGCTTTTGACTTAATCACAAAAAAGCAAGCTAGTAGCAATAGTGTATAACCAGGTGCAAAAAATAAAACTGAGTCAACTAAATAATCATGTTTAATCACATTGCCATGAATATAATATTGCTCTAGTAAATTAAAATTAACGACGTCACCGCATATACATAACAATAATGATCCCGTACAAAGCAACGCAACCCTTTTCACACGCTTACTCTCATTATTTTTATACACACAACGAGTGATACTGATACTGTTAAATAGCAAAAGAGCGAGTGAAGTAACCTCAAAAGTTAATAGTGTATGTTGCTCAGGTGCCCATAATAAACCGGCACTCGCTACAATTAATGCAATAACTGACGCTAAAGCTGATAACTTAATATGTTTATTCATAATATATGACCTGAACTCTGGATAATAAATCTATCTCAGCAGCTATTTTCAATACTAACTGTGTTGAATTTACTTACATGTAGCGCGCTATTGACACATGAAATTGCCTTGTTCTCACTGACAATTCTTAGCCCGAGTAAACCTCTTAACCAGAGTTCACGTTAAATAGTTTTTAGTTAACTCAAAAATTAGGCGTTAATTTAATACTTTTAAAATACGATCTTTTCTTGGTAAATAGTAGTCATCATAATCAAGCGATACAATCACTCGATTAGCTTTACCTAGGAGCTCTTGCCTGGGTATTAGACCAATTACGCGAGAGTCTGCACTATTATCTCGATTATCACCCATTGCAAGGTAGTAACCGTCAGGAATAATTACTTCAGCAAAGCCCGATAAACGCGAAGGACTATGAGCAACACGTATAGAATGTTTATGACCGTTTAAATCTTCAATTTTATCAAACGAGTCTGTATTACTTTGCTGATATGCATAAGTAAGCTTTTTGCCATTAATAATAAGTTCATTATTTTCAAGTGCTACGCTGTCTCCTGGAACGCCAATGACACGCTTAATTAAGCGGTTATCTGCAGCTTGTGAGTCAAATACAATAATATCACCTGTTTTCGGATCGTTTAATTTTAATAATGATATGTGCGTAAACGGAATACGTAAATCGTAGGCCATTTTGTTGGTAAGGATCCGATCACCTTCTTGAATCGTTGGTTTCATCGAGCCTGTAGGTACTTCGTACCAATCTGCAACCGCACTTCTAAAAACACTCATTAATGCAATGAATACGATGAGAGAACGGTTATTTTTCCAAAACTTAAAAAGTGACTTCATGCTTAGTCCTTGCTGTTGGTTGATATTATATGACTCTGTTAAGTAGCAGTCGTTCAATGAGGAGTGTAACAAAATATATTTAATTTAGAGAAAAGCAAATAGATAGGAAAAAACCAAGGCGAATTTACTTACTATCAACCTTGGCTAAACGTTTACTCGTTACTGATTTAGTTTTTCTTTTGCTTCTTTTACCTTTTCAAAATCTAAACCTAGTTCGTCGGTTGCTTCTTTAATTAAGTGTGGCTGTGTCATTACGACTGCCATTAGTTGCTGTAGCTTTTCTGGTGGAATACCAAGCTCTTGAACAAGTGCCATTGCCATCATTGGATTTTGAGTAAACGCTTCAAACAATGCTTTTACTTTTTCGTCGCTTACATTGTGCTCTTTAAGTATTGCTAGTATTGGATTCATTATTAAACCTTAAGTGTTTTTTATAGGACTTAGTATATGGGCTAAACCCTAAAATTAAAGAGTTACTCTACAAGTAAAACCACTTTACCCGCATTTTCGTTACGCTCTAAAATAGCATGAGCTTCGTTTGCATCGCCCCAAGGTAGAGTTTTATATACGTTAAAGTCGTATTTTTTATCGGCTAGTTCGCTGTAAAAACGCGCTACAAAATCATCACGTAAATTACGTTTAAACTCAATGCTACGATTACGAAGTGTTGAGGCATGGAACGAAATACGCTTTTGTAAAAGCGTTGCAAAATCGACTTCTGCAAAGCGTCCATCTAAAAATGCCAACATTACAATTTGACAATCCATCGCTGCAATAGTGGCGTTTTTATTTAAGTAACTCCCCGAAACAGGATCTACAATTGCATTTGCTGTGAGATTATTTGCTTGCATATATTCTACAAAGTCAGTGGTTTTGTAGTTAATTGCATGATCGGCACCGAGCTCTTTTGCGTGTTGACATTTATCATCCGTACCAGCGGTAATGACCACGGTAGCTCCAGCGCTTTTAGCCATTTGAATTGCTGCACCGCCCACACCACTCGCACCTGCATGAATAAGCGCTGTTTGCCCTTTTTGCAATTTACCAAGCTCAAATAACGCCCCAAATGCGGTCAAATATACTTCACTTATTGCAGCGCCCTCAGCCATTGTTACATCATCTGGCAATTCCATCAGTTGCTTTGCATCAACGGCTACATATTCACTGTAAGCACCACCAGCACATAACGTAAATATACGCTTATTTAGCCAAGTTTTTTCTACCTCTTTGCCAAGCTCGATAATTGTACCGGCACACTCAAGTCCTAAAATTAGACTGTCTCCTGCTGGTGCTGGGTATTTACCTTGTCGCTGCATACAGTCTGCACGGTTAACACCAATCGCTGCCACTTTAACTAGCACTTCGTGGCTTTTTAAAACCGGCTTGTTGGTTTGTGCAAATGCAAGATTGCTATCTTCATGAGAAATATATTTCATTGTTGCTCCACATGTAAAAACTGTAATAGCTTATAGATGGGGGTGAACACAGATCCAAACAACCTCAAAAGCGCCAGCTTTGTTTATAAGGATAAACATCAGGTAAATAGCCTTGGTGTATTTGTTGCTGACAGCTTTGCCAAAACCCAGCTGAAAACAGATTATTATGATGGCTATTAAAGTACTTAAATGCGCTGTCGTTTGCACTAAAAAACACCTTGAACTGACTCGGGAAAATATCGTTTTCGTCTATATCAAAATACGAACTAGTGCTTAGCTCTTCAAGGCTATTTTGTGTTTGCGGTACTTCTCTAAAGTTACACTCAGTCAGTGGGCAAATCTCGTCAAAATCATAAAATACAATCCGGCCCCAACGTGTTACACCAAAATTTTTCATTAACATATCGCCTGGGAATATATTAGCGCCGGCTAACTCTTTAATTGCTTTACCGTAATCAATCATTACCTGCTCTAGAGCTTTGTTATCACAGTGATTAACGTATAAATTAAGCGGGGTCATTTTACGTTCAACATACACGTGTTTTAAAATAAGTGCCTTGCCCGATATAATCATGCTGGTACCAATTTGGCTTCTCATCTGCTCAAGCAGTTCATCGCTAAAACGGCTTAAATCAAACGCTAAATACCTAAATTCGTGCGTGTCTACCAAGCGCCCAACGCGGTCAGCTTGCTTTACAAAGTTATATTTTCCTTTTACTTGCGCCTTGGTAGCTGTTTTTGGTGCGCTAAATTTATCTTTAATGACTTTGTAAACATAGTCTGAGCCTGCAATTGTAAAAACCAGCATCACCATACCTGGCGTACCAGGTGCTGTTGTGTATTTAAGGTTTACTGGGCTGTTTTTAGTCGTATCAACTTTATAACGATAAAATTCCGTTTTAGCGTGTTTAATAAAACCGATAGCGTTAAATAACTCAAAGCGTTGTTTGTGCGGCATTAATACACTTAAGTAATCTACGTAGCGGGCGGGCTGGTCGGTATCAACCATAAAATAGGCGCGTGCAAAGCCAAATAATAGACTTAATTGATCGGCGCCCATCATTACAGCATCTATTTTTAATCCGTTATCGGTATTCAAAATAGCGATGGCAAAAGGCATATTATCGCCATTTTTAGCTATGCAACGCCCAATTAAATAACAGGCTTTATTTCTGAAAAATAATGAATTAGCGTATTCAATATAGCCATCATTTAAATTTATAAGTTCGTACACCTGTTTGCATTGCTGCTGCGCGCCTTGCATTAACGCACTGTGTAATGTGGCTACATCACGCTCTAAATGATTAAACGGCACTCTAAATACTTGATTAGTAATAAGCGTTTTAACGGCGCTATTGAACCCTTTTTGTAGTGATACTCTACTCACTAAGCTCTCAAAGGAACGTGGCTCGCTGCGATACTTTGCTTTCAATACAAATAAATGTACGGTGCGAATTTTTTTATCGTCCCAAATTGCACCAAAAGTAGAATTAAAAAAGGTATGTGCAATGGGTTTGTTTTCATGATTTTGCACCATATCACCGTAAATATTTTTAGCTAACTGCCACGTTTGCGAACAAGTAAGTTCAGCGTAAGCAATAACCCGCACCGCTTCACTTACGTTTTTCACTTCGAGCTCGTATACCTGTAAACGCTCACGCATAGCGCTTTGTGCATCGTGATATTTTTGTTGTTCAAAACGGCTTTGTGCACCCAGTGTAATATTTAAAAATTGCGAAAACATCGCTTCAAACCCAGCAAAAACAGACCGAGCAAGCTTACTGGCTATAACGTGTTGTAGCGCATTATTAGATTGATTTGTTAGCCTATTTTGCATAAATACACTACTTATATTGATGCCAGTTATGGCGGTTATTTTTTATTAATTGTTTACACCTTAGCAAGCAGGCTTTAATTTAGATAATTAATAAAGCATATAACTTAAATTGATCATATGAATATAAGAAACGTCGACCTCAACTTGTTAGTATACTTAAATGTACTCATTGATGAAAAAAGTGTTTCGAAAGCGGCTAACAAGCTCGCGCTTACGCAACCTGCTATGAGTAACGCATTAAAGCGTTTACGCGATTTATTTGACGATCCACTACTGGTGCGTGCTGCAGGTTCAATGACACCAACGACAAAAGCACTTGCGTTAAAACCTGAAGTAGAGGCCCTATTAAAAATGGCTGAGGCTATTACTCAACCTAGCGAGCAATTTAACCCTGCAACCGCTAACATTACGTTTAGAATAATGGCAAACGACTATATAGAGTCGACCTTAATAGCCCCTTTTATAACCGCGCAACTTAGTAAAAACCCAGGTATCAATTTTGATGTATTAAGCCCAAGTGACGTAAATCTGCAAGATATGGAAAAAGGCACTATCGATTTAGCCATAAATCGCTTTAATGGGCTGCCTCGCTCGTTTCATCAAGCCAGCGTATGGCGCGATAATTACTGTTGCTTATCCCATCCTAAAAATACCTTTTTACAACAGTCAGGTTTAGACGATTACTTAGAGAAAGAACATATTTGGGTAAACCGTGCAGGTTGGGGGCCTGAAGCCGCTGTTACTAATAAATCGGGAAAACAAAAACTCGGTTGGGTAGACGAAGCTCTTTGGCAACTCGAGCAAACCCGTAAAATACGCGTTTTTACACGCCACTACATGATTGCAGGCCTCCTTTGCCAATCAGAGCAGCTTATTGCTACCCTTCCACGCCGCCAAGCTAAATTACTCACTACACATACAAACCTAGTAATAAGCCAAGTTCCTTTTCAAATAGTGCCTATTGAGGTGAAAATGATATGGAGCCCACTGCTTCACCACGCACCAGCACATCAATGGTTAAGACGTGAGTTATTAGCGTTTGCTAAAACAATTGCAGATAGATGATAAAAATAAACTAATTCGCATGTTATAAGCAATATTTAGAATAATAAACCCTTTGCGTTATTCCGTAAAAATTATAAAATAGTAACAGTATTACCCAACATAAAGCCTAGGGCCTGTTGACCTTTCAGGATTGAAATTTGTTCAATCGAGGGACGATTTAATCGCGGCGCGAGGTTTGTAACCTAGTGGGCTAAGTAAAAATAGAGCAAAGCTTCCGCGTCCTGCTCACGCCCCTTATCTATATTCATGTAAGCAACAAAGAGTTAATCGTCCCTAGAAAGAACCCTATGGGCAGCGCATGTTTGGCATTTATGCTGCGTTATCGCCTATTTATGGGGAATAACCAAACTACATAGGCTCTGCCTTACCTAAATACCAAACAGTCTGCTGCAAATTTAACCTCGAAAGATAAACAGGCACTAGTAATGAGCGAAATTCATTTCTTAAATATAGATCTAGATATTGAATCAAAGGAGGATATTCGTCCAATTGTCCATTTTTGGGGCGAAGAAGTTATGATATTTCGACTCGAAGAGATTGAAGGCACTTGGCGTGGTTCTTTCGAAACGTCTGAAGATACAGAAAACGATATCGTTGATAAATATCACCAATTGATTATGTCTCTACCACCTAACCTGAGAGCTATTTGGGATGGGTGTATAAAACGGATATTCGACTTTGGGTTTGAAGCAGACTCTTTGCCAAGAGCATTTCAATCATCGTTGAGTCAAAGCTCGATCTCAAAGTTAGCTGAAATTGGTGGAGCCATAACGGTGACAATCTATGCATCAGCTGACTAAAGTAAAAATGACCGACTATATAAGCGCTCTTTAATCTTTGTCACCCCATTGAAGTATGGACGTTTGGATTTTTGTGAATTGAAATTTTCCCAATCTAGGATCGCTTGAATCCCTACGCGTGGTTTGTAACCTAGTAGTCTCGGTAACTGCTCCTGCGTTACTCTAATGGCTTACATCCGAGTACGAATAAGTAAAAACCGAGCAAAGTTTAGTTATACCTAAAAAGAATCCAAAGGGCAGCCCATGTTTGCCATTTATGCTGCGTTATCGCCTATTTATGGAGAGTGAACACTATTTAAGCGCTGCATTAACTTAGAACCAATAAATAATAAAGGTGTTAAATTGGAAAAGTTATTTTCATACGGTACATTGCAAATGGAATCTGTTCAAAAAGAAACTTTTGGTCATGTGTTAAACGGAGTAAAAGATTCGTTGATTGGTTATACGCTTGGCGAAATTAAAATCTCTGATCCAGCAGTAATACAAGTTAGTGGTACAGATATTCATCCTATTCTTAACTATACGGGGAAAGATACAGATATAGTAGAAGGCACCGTTTTTGAGCTTACACCATTAGAATTAAAGCAAGCTGACGAATACGAAGTAGAAGAATACGTACGAGTAGCGGGAAGTTACTCTTCAGGAAATAAAGCTTGGGCCTACGTATGTGCTAAATCTCAAATAAATAACATATAGCTATAAAGAATTAATTAGCATTACTTTTAGGCTAATTGCTATTTTCAAACTCACTAAACATTGAAGAACATAAAAATGAATGAACTCGCACCTATATCTAATATATTTTCTACTCTTATTGCGTCGAGAGAATTCGAACTATTCAATTGCACAGGCACAGAAAAGGTGACAGTTGAAATTGGAACACCTGTTAACGACGTTGAAACTGTTAGCGGTTACGATTGGAGGTGTCCAATCAAAATCATTATTGGTAGTAAAATTATCAATGATCGAGCTTGTGGCGTTGATTCATTTCAAGCTTTAAGTATAGCAATGAATCAATTGATAAAGTTACGATTAGAAACTATTGCTCAAGAGAAAGAAGCAACAATACGCCTCTATAGTGAAGAGTATGATTTCGAATTGTAAATTTCAATAATCATGTTATGTAATATAAATTAGCACTTACAACATAACTTAAAAATCGTAAATGGTCATTTTATCAAAGATATAAGCGGTTGAAGCGATATCTTGACGTGCGATGAATAATTGAATCAAAATAAATACTTCACTATGTTTATTGTTTTAATGAAATAAGTAATTTCTAAACCTCATTGTATTTAAATTGGATGATTAAATGGACATAATCGTACAGAAAAAATTTAGTACTTACCCCGTTAACGTGAGTATTTTACTTAATGCGCTACGTGATCTTATTTTTGAAGTTGCCAGGCATGACGGAATTTCTGATATAACAGAAACATTAAAATGGGGGGAGCCTAGTTACATTTCTAAAATTGGCAGTACCATTAGGATTGATTGGAAAAATAAATACCCTGAGCAGTATTTTATTTATTTCAACTGTAAAACATCACTCGTAGATACGTTTAAAGAGATCTACGGCGACACTTTTATATACGAGGGTAATCGTGCCATTGTATTTAAAATTAACCAAGCTGTACCTTATAAAGAACTAGCGCACTGTATCTCGATGTCATTACGCTATAAAAAAATCAAGCACTTAAGATTACTTGGTGCATAATCACTCAATGCTGCACATCAATCTCCATAGTTCAACAGCACTTAAAAGGTCTCCGTTAATGATAAATAAACTTGATAATACCAATGACCGTATTGCGAAAGCGATTTTTATAATATTTCAACGCGCTTATACTATTGAAGCTCAACTTATTGATGTGCTTAATTTCCCTCCATTATCACGTACCGTCAACGATATAAAAAATTCAGAAACGCTCTTTTATAGCTATCACGAGAACGAATGTTTAGCTGCCGTTATTGAAGTAGATATAAAAAATTACTGTTTAGATATTTGTAGTTTAACCGTTGATCCTGATTATTTTAGAAAAGGTATCGCACATAAATTATTAGAAAGTGTGTTAGCAATAACACCGGTTTCACTGGCAATAGTCGAGACGGCAGTTGCTAATACACCAGCAATCAATTTATATAAAAAACATGGTTTCGTGGAATATAAAAGATGGACTCCTTCACATGGTATTGAAAAAATTGCGATGTCTATTAGCGCGTGTTGACCTTTGTGGTAATTAAAAGTAAGCCTTTATTTTTATTCAATGTTTAGCCTTATTTTTATACGCCACTGAGCAGCAATTACGGAAAGTTAAGACCACTTTAGCTTAATATTGATCAAATCAATATCAGTTATTGAAAACAACAATTTCATTAATAATACACTTAGCGCTAGAGTGAAGTTAAGCCAACAAACTAAGAGTAATTATTATGCCAACGACAGCAACTTTCACACGACAAGACGGATTATTCATTGATGCTAACTTACATCAGTTCATTGAAGAGCTGCTGTGCACAACAGCAACTTTAAAAACTACTGAGGTTTATCAAGCATTAGCAACACTTGTAGATGAGTTTGGGTGTACGTGCCGTAAAAATAAGCATCAAGCAAATGACACACTTGAAGTCAGTACACTGTTAAATGCATATCAGCAACAAAATCATCCGCACTGTCATGTAGATGCACAAACAACAGAAGCCGTTCTTGATGAATACTGCTGCCAAGTACCTGCCATTATTGTTGTTGCATTAATGGATACACTTAGCGGTACACATTGTGATGAGCCAAGTGCACATGCCTTATACCACCGCGCTGCACAATTAACTAACCGCCCTTGCATGCACAGTTTACAACTTGCTAATGCATCAGCAGCTTAATAATGGTTGTGTTTAAAAATGCTCGATAACCTTTTGCGCAAACTCTGTACACGTTAAGGTTGTCGAGTTATGAAGACTTGAGTTATCGGTGTGCTCTTTTATTAAATCAAAGGTTACTTCACCGCTTTTAAATGTTTGCTCTAACGCATTTTCTATTAGTAATGCGGCCTCTTTCCAGCCCATAAACTTAAGCATTAATACTGCACTTAAAATACTACTGCTCGGGTTCGCTTTATTTTGCCCAGCAATTCGCTCGAACGTACCATGAGTGGGTTCAAAAAAAGCCACTTCATTATTTAAATTAGCTGCCGGCATTATGCCAACACCGCCAACTTGGGCGCTTAGCATATCTGCTAAAAAGTCGCCGTTTTGATTGGTCGTTGCTATTACATCAAACTGCTCTGGGTGCATTAAACATTGCTGCAGCATGTTATCTGCTATTACTTCTTTAATAACTAGAGGCGCGTACCCTGCTCGCTCTATTTGTAACCAACGACCATTTTGATGATTTGTCGCATTAAACTCTTTTTTAGCCAGCGCAAACCCCCAACGTTTAAATGCACCATCAGTAAATTTAAGTACATTCCCCTTGTGCACAATGGTCAATGAGTCGCTGTTATTGTTAAGAGCATAGTTTATAGCATAACGAATTAAACGTTCAGAGCCTTCTTTTGATATGTTTTTAATACCAATGCCGCATTCTTGTGTAAATCGTAAGCGCGTTACCCCCATTTCTTCACATAAAAAATCGAGCATCTTTTCACTTTCAACACTGCCGGCTTGCCATTCAATGCCTGAATACACATCTTCGCTGCTATCTCGCAGTACAGTTATATTAGTTAAAAAAGGATTTTTTAGAGGGGACGGAAGCGCGCTAAAGCCTTTAATTGCTCGCATATTTACAAACAAATCCATTTCTTGCCGGAGCGCTACATTGAGTGAACGAAAGCCACCACCCAGCGGGGTTGTTAATGGTCCTTTTATAGCGATTTTACAAGCACGTACCGCATTAATTGTTTCTTGTGGAAACCAATCACCATCATATAATTTAGCTGCTTGTTCACCATTGTAAACCTGCATCCAATGAATTTTCCTATCTTTTTTATAACAGTGAGTAATGGCGCTATCCACAACATAGCGCATTACAGGCATAACATCTAAGCCCACCCCATCACCATCTATATAAGCAATAATAGGTTCAGCCGGGATATGCCATTGCCCATGGCCGTCTATTATTATATTTTGACCTTGCTCTGGCACATTTATATGTTGGTACTGCATTGCTAACACCTACAAATTTTTATAAACACAATTAAAGCATGTTAACTAAGGTGTGTCTGTATATGTACTTTTATAGTTACTATCACTTTAAAAAATAACAAATTAACTGTGACTATTTACGTCATGGGTTGGTCTTGTTTAGTTAGCCTTATCGTATTAGCCATTAAATTAAGCGGAGCACGTTAATGAAACTCTTTTTAGTATTACTGTTATCAACAATCGCTTTTAACTCGCTGGCCATTGAAGTAGTAATACATAACCTCAGCTCGCTCTCAAATAACGGCCAAAAAACGGTATCGACTTGGGTTAATCAAAGTGTTGAAAAAACAAAAAACACCTTGGGCCCTTTACAACAAAGTATCTTGCCTATTTATTTAAAACCGCAATACTTTGCTTCTGAGCCAGTGCCTTGGGCCACTGTTAAACGTAATAATCCTGATGGGCTTGAGCTACATATAGATCGCTACGCCAGTTTAAAGGCATTTACTAAAGATTGGACGCTGTATCATGAGCTTGCACACTTATATTTACCATTATTGCCTTATTCAGGGTTTTGGTTAAGTGAAGGTTTTGCCAGTTATATGCAAAACGTGGTAATGCGTGATAGCGGTATAATTACCCAGCCACAGTTTGTACAGCGATTAAATGCAGGATTTGACCGCGCACGCTTGCAAACCAGGACTAAAAATCAACCGCTTGATAAGCTTTCTGCCGATATGTGGAGGCAGCGTGCCCAGCAACGTGTTTACTGGACAGGCGCTGCTTTTTTTGTAGAAGCTGATTTAGCACTGCAAAAGCAAGGAAAAACAGTTGCACATGTAATCAAAGCGTATCAAGTATGCTGTAGAGCCTCACGTTCTGATGCTAAAACGTTTATAAAAAATCTCGATAAACTATCTAAAAGTAGTGTATTTTCAAACCTATACGTAAAGTACAATAGCCGTACTGACTTTCCCACAATTACAAAATCACAGCTTAATCAGTTGTAGCACTACTTTTTAAGTAACTACAGAAATCGCTGTATCCTAGTTCATCAAAATTGGGCGAGTGCCGATTCATAAAACCATGTAAATAGTCTACTTTGTTACACTCTACGCTAGCTTTAGCGCTTAATTTTGAAATAATTTCATCAACATTAAAATGTGCTTCGCGTTTAGGGAAAATAAACTCACACGGCACGTTTGAACCTAACGCTAAATAATTACGGATTTGCGATGGATAAAATCCAATTAGCTTTTTAAGGTGTGTATTGCCTGTTAATAACTGCGCCCGCCATGCAGCACTTGCTCCAGCGCTAAATGCAATACAGGTTGTAGGAACTTTGAGCTCATTAAAGCATTTATGAAGTTTGGCTGTATATTTATCATGCCCACATTGTTCAATAAAGTTATTGTAATTATCTTGTTCACTTTCAATGGCTTGAACTTTACTGTTGTAAGGGTCCACAATCGATACATTAGCACTAACTTCTTTTGATAACTGCACTAAAGCAGTGCTTAAACCAAAAATATCACTCACAATCAGGTAATTCATACTTATCCTTTATTAACTAAAAATTGGCTTTGTAAGCAGTTGATAAGATTTATTATAAATAATACCGCATAAATAGCTTGCGCTAAATATATATTTAAGTTACTTTCCCTCTCTGGTTTAAATAAACCACCGCGGTTAACCATTTACCCTGATCCAGTAAGCCCCGCAAAACGTATATTTGAAAGCTAAGTTATTGTACGGCGAGAACCCCTTAAATAATACCGAGATGAATTTTACTATCATCGCAAAAGTGTCATAAAGATCGTCAACACTGTAATGAAGCTAAACACAACATCGTTTATTTATTAACTGCATTTTGCTATAAAAATATAGCGCAGAATAAATAACAAGAATAAAGTGAGTTTTATTATGTCTTATAAATATAATGGGTCTATGATCCAAATTGCACATCCAGTGCAATCTATTTCAGTAAACAAACATCGTGTGATCTTTAGTGATACACAAGGTTTAAAAAATGCATTATTTCAAAAAGCGAGTGATGCGCGCCAATTTGTTAAGTGGCTAAAAGCCAGTTAAACAAAAACATTAATTGCCTTTTATCCGCAATTACTAAAAAATATTTTGCCAGCCTCGTTGCTGGCATTTTACTTTTTAACACTTTAGTGGTTACAATGGTCTTAGGATAATAACTATTGGTTGCCGCGTTAATGCCTCGTATATTTTTAACCTTTATATTATTTAGTTATTTAAGCCCCGTAGCTAATGCTAAAATCATTAATTGGTTAACGCACGACTTTGCACCTTATTATATTTTAAACGGCCAGTACCAACACCAAGGCCGTGACGAAAGCATAATCTCCCTTCTTCAAAAGCAATTACCCACAATTACTTTTAACCGAGTCATCATACCTTCTGGTAAAGTAATTCAAGAGCTATCAAATGTCTCTCAAAACGTCTGTGCATTATCGCTTTATAAAAATGATTACAGAAAACGGCATATTTACTTCACTGATGAAAGCTCAACAACAGGCTTATCACCTTCAATTGCTATGCATAACAAACTGGCTGATGCACTTGAACTACCTAATGCCACTGAGGTGTCGTTGTTAAACTTAATACGTGATAAAAAGCTGACGCTGGGTGTTTCAATGAGTCGCTCATACGGTAAAGAAATTGATACCATTATAAATACAACCCCTGATATAGACTTAGTAATAAGACCTACTCGCGACAGCCTAGCAAGCCTCACTTACATGCTGAATTTAAAACGAATCGATATTTTATTGGGTTACCCAAGTGAGCATTACTATTTAGCTAAGTCGATGCATTTTGATAAAAATTTAACGCAGCGTGCACTCATAGAATCACCTGCTTTAAGTTATGGTTTTATTGGCTGCACTAAGAATGAACAAGGTGCGAAGGATATAACGATCCTTAATGAGCAACTTAAAGTGATTAAAAAAACACAAGCTTATAATGACGTGCTTATGCGTTGGTTACCTGAGCATTTAAGGCCGCTATTGCAATCACGTATAAATGGCACAAAATAAGTGGAGTTAAAGCCGCTTAATTTGAGTTTCTGTTATGCAAAAAACGCCACACAAGTGGCGTTTTTTTTATTTAATAACGATATTACTGACGAATTCCTTCTATAAATAAACCTATATCAACATGCGTAGATGCTGGTCCTAAGTTGTAATCAATACCGTAATCGGCAAGCTTTAAACTCGTTTCACCTTCAAAACCTACACGATAACCACCCCATGGATCGTTACCTTCACCAATTTTTTCGATTTCGAAAGTAATCGTTTTAGTGATCCCATGTAACGTAAAGTCACCCGTCACTTCGCCAGAATCACTTTCAAATTTAATACTTGTGCTTTTAAAGGTTGCTGTTGGGTACTTATCAACATTTAAAAAGTCTTTACCGCGTAAATGCTTATCACGCTCAGCATGATTCGAATCTAGGCTTGCAGTATCAATGTTAACCATAATTTGCGACGCATTAGGATTTTTAGCATCGTAATTAAATTTACCATCAAATGTATTAAAGCGACCATGCAACCAGCTGTAGCCTAAATGTTTAATTTTAAAGTTTACAAACGCGTGAGCACCCTTTGTATCAACAACATAATCAGCTGCATTGGCGGCTGTTGCCGAAAGTATCATTGCCGCAGAGACTGCCGTGCTTAATAGTAATTTTTTCATTTTAATCATCCTTTATGGTTTGATCATTCTTAGTAAGGTTTTATCTTTGTCGATAAAGTGATGTTTTAACGCCCCAAGTGCATGCAATACTACAAAACCGATTAAAACACATGCACTGTAATAATGTACTTTTCCTGCAATATCGGCTTGGCTGTCAAAAGCAAAATCAAACGCCGGAATATTAAACAAGGTAAAAACTTCAATTGGTCGCCCGTCTGCGGTCGATATTAAGTACCCAGCAACAACAATAACAGCCACTATAATATACATGACAATATGCGCCGTATGCGCTAATTGGTTGATGCCTTTACTTTCACCTAATGGTTTAGGCTGTGTAGATAAAGCACGCCATACAATTCTAAATAAAAATACGGCCACAAGTGTAATACCAATACTCTTATGTAAATCGAGAGAGCCTTTATACCAACTATCGTAATAAGTCAGCTCAACCATATATAAACCTAAGCCAAACAGTCCAAAAATAGTCAGCGCCATGAGCCAATGTAAAATAATGGCGACAAGTCCGTAAGATGAAAGTGTATTTTTAAACATGTGTAACTTCCTATAATGCTATGGCGATACAATATAATGCATAGCCATAAATGAAAATAACATTTACAAACACTTTACGTGCGTATACGCACAGAACTTTGATATTTAAAGTCAGTTTTGCAAATAATACCAATCTGTTTGTATATGGGGTCTATTTAACGTTAAGAAAATTACGCTAGGACGAGGCAGAAATTTTTGTATCTAGTTGTTCTAAATAAAAAATTTTAACGACGTAATAGTGCAATTTAATTCGTTAAATTGCTCAAATATTCATGCAGGTTGGTATGAGAGGATTAAACTGATAAGTTTATAGGGTGGATTGCTCGCTCAAGCTGACATAAATTAAGCTCTCAGGGCTTACTTGCAAACAGGTAACAAGTCCTTCTTTAATAAGCTCAAGCATAGCTATAAAACTAACCACTACACCACTTCGCCCTTCATTTGGCGTAAAAAGCGCATTAAATACCACCGCTGAGTTTGCTTGCGATAGTTGCTGTAGTATTTGACTCATCCGCTCTCGGGTTGAAAGTACTTCGGCAGTAATTTGATGATGTTCAAAGGTTTTTGCACGCGCCATTACATCACTCAGCGCCAGCATTAAGTCTTTAAGTTCAATATCGGGGAGATTTTGGCTTGTGTCTTCACTTATTGGCATCGCGGCATGTGCTATAAAAATGTCACGGCCAACACGGGGGATGTCATCGAGATTTTCGGCAGCTTTTTTAAACAGCTCATATTCTTGCAGGCGTTTAATAAGCTCAGCGCGAGGGTCCTCCTCTTCTTCAAGCTCTTCGTGCACAGGGAGTAATAAGCGTGATTTAATTTGTGCAAGTAACGCAGCCATAACTAAATATTCACCGGCAAGTTCGAGCTGAAACTCGGTCATCATTTCAACGTAACTTACATACTGCTCTGTAATACTAAATATAGAAAGTTCGAGCACATCAAGCTTATGCTTTTTAATTAAATAAAGCAGTAAATCGAGTGGGCCTTCAAAGGTTTCTAATATAATTTCAAGCGCATCGGGTGGAATGTATAAATCTTCAGGTTTATCTACAACCGCTTTACCATGCAAAAAAGCCAGTGGCAGCTTTTGTTGTACTGGCTTTTCACTATTTTTTGTATCAGCTGTACTTTCGCTCACTACTTACAACTCAAACGGGCTTGTATCACCACAACCAACACGTAATATTTTAACTTCATCTTCTGATAAATCTATTACTGTAGTCGCTTGCTCTGCTAAGTAACCACCGTGAATAATTAAATCAACGTGTTTATCTAATCGCTCTAGAATTTCATCAGGATCTGATTCGGTAAACTGTTGCCCTGGTAAAATTAATGAACACGACATTAGCGGCTCTCCAAGCTCGGCAAGCAACGCACACGCAATTGGGTGTTCAATGACACGCATGCCAATAGTTTTTTTCTTGTCGTTTAATAAACGTTTAGGGACTTCTTTTGTACCTTTAAAAATAAAGGTATATGGCCCTGGCGTATTATTTTTTATTAATCTAAATAGCTGATTATCTACACGTGCGTAAGTAGATAGCTCCGACAAATCTCGGCAAACTAGCGTAAAATTATCGTTTTTATCTATATCACGAATACGCTCTATGCGCTCTTTGGCTTGCTTATTACCAATGTTACAACCGATGGCGTAGCCCGAATCTGTTGGGTAAACAACAACGCCGCCTTGTTTAATAATATCAACGGCTTGACTAATCAGTCTTGGTTGCGGGTTATCAGGATGAATATGAAATAATTGACTCATGTTAATGCCCCTTCTTGTCCTTCCCAAACTTGCCAAACACCTTGGCAATCTTTTGGTAGGTATAAATTTTTACCAAGCTCTAAATAGCTTGTCGGAAAATGAAAATCAGATCCTTGCGAGCAAAGTAGTTCGTACTCACGGCTGAGTTCACCTAAAAACTGACGCTCGCTTGGCGCTTGTTGAGGTTGCGCAACTTCCATTGCGTCCCCCCCTGCACTTTTAAATTCTACTAATAATTTGCGTAGCCACTTGTTTGACATTTGATAGCTACTTGGGTGCGCAAGTACAGCAACACCACCAGCGGCATGTATTGCTTCAATAGCGGTTTGCATAGTGCACCAGCAACTTGGCACGTAGCCTGTTTTACCACGCCCTAAGTACTTTTTAAAAACACCTGGAAAATTTTTGGCTACACCGCGCTCAATGAGGGCGCGTGCAAAATGTGCTCGCGTAATTTGTGCGTCTTTTGCCAGCTCTTTAGCTTGTTCGTAAATGCCATCAAAGCCATTTTTTGCAAGGCGAACACCAATATCTAGTGCACGCTCTTCTCGCTTTTGCTGCTGAGCCGATAATAAAGAGGTAAGGTCAATATTATTAATATCAATATTTAAACCTACAATATGAATTTCGAAGCTTTCCCATTTGGTAGACACTTCGGTACCCGTTATTAATGAAAGCGGTAAGTTTTCTGCTTCAATAAATTGCTGCGCAGGCTTAATAGCCGCCACAGTGTCGTGATCGGTAATAGCAAACACATCAATATTTTTATCAACAGCGCGATGCAATAATTCTTCAACCGTTAAACGCCCGTCTGAATGTGTGGTATGACTATGTAAATCGTATTTTATCAAAAGAAAACTGCTTAAAATTAAGGGTTACTGGTGTTTATGTAAGTATAACAACTTTTTTGACTAAATTGTTTTAAATAAACACTTGACACAAAAGCATAAGATACGTTTTACTGTAGCCACTTTAAGACACATTAAGAATTAACAATAATGATCAATTCAAACTTAAACACTATTTGGTGGTGGCACTCGTAATTATCGGGTGATGAATTGTCGTGTCTAACAAAAATTCAAAACCCGCAACTATGCGGGTTTTTTTATAACTAAATTTTACGAAACGTTTACGTTAAAAATATTTAATAAATTTTGAGGCAGAAAAACATGAATAACGGTCTTACTCTTACACATCGTTGGTGGTGGCGCCTGATATAGCGGGACGGTAATGATCTGTTTGTAATTTAGATATCGTTATTCAAACCCCGCATTGCTAAAGCATTGCGGGGTTTAATTTTTTGAGGGAATGAGGTTTGATTTTTAGTCATATAACTACCACACCAGGCGAAGTAACAAGCATTACGCAAGTACGCGACTATATTAGTAGTCCTCTTGCATTATACGCTGCACTTAATAAGCCTAACTCACTACTGCTTGAATCGGCTGAGATTGATTCTAAAGACAGTGTAAAAAGTTTAATTTTAGTCGACTGTGCCCTGCGCATTGTATGCCAAGGTAAAACAGTCACTATTACTGCTCAATCTAATAATGGGCAACAACTACTGAGCTACTTGCAGGCAAATGTTAAAAGCTGTGATGCAACTTTAGACGGCGCAACACTGACCCTTTGTTATTTAGATACAAGCGGCGATACAGATGAAGCAAGCAAGCTCGTTGCCGATAACGCATTTAGTGCTTTACGTACGTGTATTAACAGTATTAAAAGCACAACTAACAATCCATTTTCGTTATTTTTAGGCGGTGTATTTGCCTACGATATGGTAGCAAATTTTGAGCAGTTGAGTGATGTACCTGATGGCGAAAATACGTGCCCAGATTACGTGTTTTATTTAGCCGAAACCTTAGTTGTTATTGATCATCAAAAACAAACAACCGAACTCATTGGTAATGTATTTAACGGCCCAGACGTACACGCTAACTGCTTTGAAGTAGGTAAAGAATTAGAGCGATTAAATACGCTGTGCGATAACGCTTCAGAATTTAGTGCGGATATGCAAAGTGGCGAGTGTGAGGTAAGCGTCGATATAGACGATGACACTTACTGCGAGCAAGTGGTTAAGCTTAAAAAGAACATTGTAGATGGTGATATTTTTCAGGTAGTGCCGTCGCGTACATTTTCACTACCTTGCCCTGATTCTTTACATGCGTATAGCCAGCTTAAAAAGCAAAACCCAAGCCCTTACATGTTTTATATGCGCGATGAAGACTTTGCATTATTTGGCGCATCGCCTGAATCAGCACTTAAATACACAGTGCAATCTCAGCAAGTTGAAGTATACCCAATTGCGGGCACTCGCCCACGTGGCAAATTTGCTAATGGGCAAATAAATCCAGACCTAGACAGCCGCATTGAGCTTGAACTTAGAAACGATCAAAAAGAACGCGCCGAGCATTTAATGCTCGTTGATTTAGCACGTAACGACGTAGCCCGCATTAGTGTTGCAGGTACGCGTTTTGCCAAAGAGTTATTAAAAGTAGACCGCTATTCACAGGTAATGCATTTAGTATCACGCGTTGTTGGCACATTAAAACCAGAACTTGATGCACTACACGCTTACCAAGCGTGTATGAACATGGGCACCCTTGTTGGTGCACCAAAAGTACGTGCTGCTGAGCTTGTACGTCAAACAGAAGGGAAACGCCGTGGCAGTTATGGCGGCGCTGTTGGTTACTTAACCGGTGATGGCGCAATGGATAGCTGTATTGTTATTCGCTCTGCTTTTGTTAAAAATAATATAGCTTATGTACAGGCTGGTGCCGGTGTGGTGTTTGACTCAGACCCTATTTCAGAAGCAAACGAAACTCGCGCTAAAGCACAAGCGGTTATCACCGCCATAAAATCTACGTATAAGGCGGTATAAAATGAGTAAAGCGAATCCTATTAAAATCTATTTTTTAGATAACTTTGACTCATTTACATATAACTTAGTTGATGAGCTTACGATGCTTGGCTGCGAACTCGTTGTTTACAGAAACAACATTAGCGCTGAGGTTATTTTTAATAAAATGCGCCAAGAGCAAGGACCAGTGCTATTAGTACTTTCCCCAGGCCCTGGCACACCAAGCGATGCAGGCTGTTTAATGGAGCTTATTGAGCTCTCTAAAGGCCACTTCCCAATTTTAGGCATTTGTTTAGGCCAACAAGCGTTAACACAAAGCTACGGTGGAGTAATCGGTCACGCGGGTGAAACCGTACATGGTAAGTCTTCAATTATTAAATTAGGCGAACATCCTGTATTTGATGGTATGGGTAATACAATGCCTGTAGCACGTTACCATTCATTAATGGCAACAAAAGTGCCTGATAATATAAATGTTATTGCCCAGTACGAAGATATCCCAATGGCTATTTATCATCATGATGACAACACATTGGGTTACCAGTTTCATCCAGAATCAATACTGACGCCAAACGGCGCAATGCTACTTCAGCAAAGTGTCGCTTACTTAACACGTGCCAAATAAAAGAGGACATTATGAGTACACAACCAGAACAACCCATAAATGTTCAACACGCTATTGAACAACTAATTGCAGGGCAATCATTAAGCTACGCAGACGCCAAAGCACTGTTTGATGAAATAATGCAAGGTAACATGAGCGAGATTGAGCTAACTGCCCTACTAATAAGCCTTAAAATTAAAGGCGAAGTAAGCGATGAAATAGCAGGTGCTGCAGCCTCAATGCGCGAAAACGCTGTTGCTTTTACTACCAGCAGTACACAACTTGCCGATAGCTGTGGCACTGGCGGCGATGGTTCAAACACAATTAATATAAGCACAACAGCTGCCATAGTTGCCGCTGCTGCCGGCATTAACATGGTAAAACATGGTAATCGCAGTGTATCGAGTAATTCAGGCTCTGCCGACTTACTAAAAGCGCTGGGCATTAATATAGATATGAGCCCAGAGCAGGCAGCAAAATGCCTTGAGCAAACCAATTTTACCTTTTTATTTGCACCGCACTATCACAGTGGCGTACGCCATGCGATGGGCGTGCGTACAGCGCTTAAAACACGCACTATTTTTAATATTTTAGGCCCGCTTGCTAACCCAGCAGCACCTGATGTGCAATTGTTAGGTGTGTATAACGAAGCGTTATGTATGCCAATGGCACAAACACTTAAAACCCTTGGCACAAAGCGCGCTATGATTGTTCACGGCTCGGGCACTGACGAAATAGCTCTACACGGCCCAACAACGGTAGTTGAGCTAAATAATGGCGAGATTACGCAGTACACACTAAACCCAAGCGACTTCGACCTTGCAAACTATTCACTTGAACAACTCGCTGGTGAAGGCCCACAATACAACGCAAATGCTAGCCTTGCCATTTTACAAGGCAAAGGCACAGATGCACATAATGCTGCTATTGTGGTTAACGTAGCTGCCCTTTTATACCTAACAGGTAAAGCAGAAACGTTAAAAGAAGGGGCAAAACAAGTACAAACATTATTAAGTTCAGGGCAAGCCATGAACACACTAAATGCAATTGTTGAGGTAAGTAATGGCTAATGTATTAGACAAAATTGTTACTGATAAAAAATTAGAACTCATTGAGCGTAAAGCTGCACGTCCGCTTGAAAGCTTTAAACACCTGGCAGTGCCTACAAGCCGTAGCTTTTATAAAGCACTTGCAGCACCTGGCACTCAGTTTATTTTAGAGTGTAAAAAAGCATCGCCTTCAAAAGGGTTAATTAGAGAGCCTTTTGATTTAACCGAAATCACATCAGTTTATAAAAAATACGCTACCTGCATGAGCGTGTTAACTGATGCTAAATATTTTCAAGGCAGCTTTGATTACCTCGAATTTGTGCGCAGCCAAGTAGAGCAACCGCTTATCTGTAAAGACTTTTTTATAGATGAGTACCAAGTGTATATGGCGCGTATTTATGGCGGTGACGCTATATTGCTGATGCTTTCGGTACTTGATGACGAAAGCTATAAAGCACTGCATGCTGTTGCCGATTCACTAAATATGTCGGTATTAACCGAAGTAAGTAATGAAGAAGAAGTACACCGTGCACTTGCGCTTGATGCACAAATTATTGGTATTAATAACCGCGATTTACGCGATTTAAGCACCGATTTAGCCACTACTGAAAAACTACGTAAGCTTATTCCGGCTGATAAAGTGGTTATTTCGGAATCGGGGATTTATACCCATCAAGACGTAAAACGTTTAGCCCCATTATGCGATGGCTTTTTAATTGGCAGCTCACTTATGGGCGAGCGTGATTTAGAGCAAGCATGTCGCCGTGTTATTCTAGGTGACAATAAAGTATGTGGTTTAACACGTACCAAAGATGCACAAGCGGCATATCAAAACGGTGCTGTTTATGGCGGTTTAATTTTTCATCCTAAATCGCCACGCTATGTTGATTTAGATTGCGCAAAAGAGCTGAGCCAAAGTGCCCCGCTTAATTTTGTGGGTGTGTTTGTAGATGCCCCAATTGATCAAGTTGCTCAATACGCAAGTGTGCTAAAATTGGCGGCAGTTCAATTACATGGTCAAGAAAGTGACGATTACATCGCTCAGCTGCGTACACAGTTACCTACCGGCTGCGAGATTTGGAAAGCCCAAGCAATAAAAGATGCATTGCCAACGCCTGTAAATGGCGTTGACCGACACCTTTACGATACACACAGCGATACACAAGCTGGCGGTACAGGTAAAGCATTTGATTGGTCGGTGCTTCATGATGCAACCACACCGTTTATGCTCGCTGGAGGCTTAAATCCAGACAATATTAAAGATGCGCTTTTTAAAGGTGCCTTAGGCCTTGATTTAAACTCAGGCGTTGAAGAATCTGCGGGTAAAAAGTGCCCTAACAAATTACATAATGCTTTTACAAGCATCAGAAATTATTGAGGTTAAAATGCAAAATCCAGCTTATTTTGGCGAGTTTGGCGGTATGTTTGTACCTGAGTTACTTGTCCCTGCGCTTAAGCAGTTAGAAAACGAATTTAACAAAGCACAAAAAGATCCTGAGTTTCAGGCTGAGCTAAGTAAATTATTAAACGAGTATGCGGGTCGTCCTACCCCACTTACTTTAACGCGCAATTTAGTTAAAAACCCAAAAGTAAAACTGTATCTAAAGCGTGAAGACTTACTACACGGCGGCGCACATAAAACCAACCAAGTACTTGGCCAAGCGTTACTTACTAAGCGCATGGGTAAAAAACAAGTGATTGCTGAAACAGGCGCAGGTCAACACGGTGTTGCAACCGCGCTTGCATGTGCATTATTGGGTTTAAAATGTCGTATTTATATGGGCGCAAAAGACGTTGAACGTCAGCAACCAAACGTATTTAGAATGAAGTTAATGGGCGCAGAAGTTATTCCTGTTACAGCGGGTTCTGGCACATTAAAAGATGCAGTAAATGAAGCACTGCGTGACTGGTCAGCAAATTATCAAGACGCGCATTACCTACTAGGTACAGCCGCAGGTCCTCACCCATTCCCAACAATTGTACGTGAGTATCAAAAAGTTATTGGTGAAGAAGCTAAACAACAAGTACTTAAAGCCGAAGGTCGTTTACCTGACGCTGTTATTGCCTGTGTTGGTGGTGGTTCAAACGCAATTGGTATGTTCACCGACTTTATTGACGAGCCAGGCGTTAAATTAATTGGTGTTGAGCCTGCAGGTAAGGGGCTTGATACAAATGAGCACGGTGCAACAATTTGTAAAGGCACTAAAGGTATATTACACGGTACTTATACGTACATTATGCAAAATGACGATGGCCAAATTGAAGAGTCTTACTCTGTATCAGCAGGCCTTGATTACCCAGCTGTTGGTCCTCAGCATGCATTTTTACACGAAACTGGTCGCGCTCAATATGTGGGTATTACCGATACAGAAGCGCTTGATGCGTTTCAATCGCTTGCTAAAAATGAAGGGATTATTCCGGCACTTGAATCAAGCCATGCGCTAGCTTATGCGCTTAAGTACGCAGAGGAGCTAACCGAGGAAAGTGTTATAGTGATTAATTTAAGTGGTCGTGGCGATAAAGATTTAGCACACGTTCACAATGTACTAACTGAAAGAGGTCAGCTATGAGCCAAGTAAAAACGGATCGTTACGGCAAAATGTTTGCAGCGCTTAACGAGCAAAAACAAGGTGCATTTGTACCATTTGTAACGATTGGCGACCCAGGTAAAGAGCAAAGTATTGCGATTATTAAAAGTCTAATTGACGGCGGCGCTGATGCGCTTGAGCTTGGTATTCCGTTTTCAGATCCAATTGCAGATGGTCCAGTAATTCAAAAAGCTAATATTCGCGCACTTGATGTGCACATTAACACGCAAGATTGCTTTGATATTATTAAAGAAATACGCGAGTATAACGCCGATATTCCAATTGGATTATTGCTTTACTCAAACCTTGTTTTTAAGCGCGGCATAGAAGCATTTTACAAAGATGCAAAAGCGGTAGGTGTAGACTCTATTTTAGTGGCTGACGTGCCTCTGCATGAATCTAAAATATTTAGAAAATCGGCAATGGATAACGGTGTAGACCCAATTTTTATTGCCACACCTAATGCAGATGATGACACACTTCGCCAATGCGCCTCTTACGGTCGTGGTTATACGTATTTACTATCGCGCGCTGGTGTTACCGGTACCGATACTAAAGCACAAATGCCAGCGGGTAATATTGTCACTAAATTAAAAGAATACCATGCAGCTCCTGCTCTTTTAGGGTTTGGTATTTCAACACCAGATGATGTAAAAGCCGCACTTAACGCAGGCGCAGCAGGTGCTATTTCAGGCTCTGCTGTAGTTAAAATTATTGAAGCTAACCTTAACGATTTAGACGCAATGACAACGCAGTTAAAAGCATTTGTTAGTGAAATGAAAGCCGCAACCGCATTATAAAAAGTGTAAATTTACACATTAAAAAAGGGCAATTAAATGCCCTTTTTTGTTTTTGAAAAGCAAATTAGTGAGCTTGGTGTTTACCCTCTAAAATCTCTTCAATAAATTTAGCATTAAATGCTTCTAAATCTGCTGGGCTTCGGCTTGTTACTAAACCTTTATCTACACATACTTCTTGGTCAACCCAATTAGCGCCTGCATTAATTAAATCGCTTTTAATACTTGGAAAAGAGGTAATGGTGCGGTCGCGCAATTTATTAATTTCAGCTAATAACCAAGGCGCATGGCAAATTGCAGCAACGGGTTTATTTTTTTCTGCGCCAAAAAAGCCATCAATAAAGGCTTTAGCATCTTTATCTTGGCGTAAACTGTCTGGATTAAATAAGCCACCAGGGAGCATAAGCGCATCGTAATCAGCAGGGTCCGCGTTTGTAACTAGTTTATCTACTGTTACTTTATCGCCCCACTTGTCTTCATCCCAGCCAGTAATTTGGCCTTCTTTAATTGATACTATTTCGATGTTTGCACCAGCATCGAGTAATGCGCTGCGTGGAGATAAAAGCTCACTTTGCTCAAATCCATCAGTGGCTAAAATTGCAATTTTTTTGCCTTGTAAACGTGTGCTTGTTTGTAATGTACTCATTGAGATCTCCTTATTTTCTTAAAAGGTATATTTAAAATACACAGTTAAAAAGCACGATGCGTGCCGAAAACAAGCAATTGAAAATAAAGGAGAAAATTAGAATATAGTTTATGATGCCATGTAAATCATTTAGAAGGGATGAAAAAACTACATAGATCAAACATAGCTTTGGTACTTGGTGATTTAAATAGAGAAGCTTCGCTTCTCGCGTGAGCAAGCTCGACGCCTACAACTAACGCTCAGCATTATGTTTATTTTTGTAGACGCACAACTTGTTGGCGTGATGGGCAAAGCCCACAATTTTTATGTTTAATAACTTCAAGGAAAGCTCAATCAACGACCAAGCTAAATAATGCTATTTAAAGTAGATCCTTTAACGCTTTAGCCGGTTTAAAAACCGCTTTATTTGCGCCTTCTATTTCAATTGCTGCGCCTGTTTGCGGGTTACGCCCAGTACGTGCTGGATAGTAACTTAGTGCAAACGTACCAAAGCCATTAATTTGAACCTGATCACCTTCAGAAAGCGATTTAGTAATTACTTTTTGCAAGCTTGAAAGTGCCGCTTGAGCATCTTTTTTTGTTAATTCACTTTTGTGCGCGATGGCAGCAACAAGTTCTGCTTTGTTCATTTTAGGCTCCTAAATACACGCAAAATCAGTGTTCGTTAAGCGTGGGAATATGATGATATAAAAAATACCAAACCAAATTGGCAATAAAGCCACGCAGGCTAAGGCTTACAGGGCAACAAGTCAACCTTGTAGTTGCTAAGCTTTATGTGGTAAAAAGCCTTTGACTCTTTTTTGTATAATTTAGGTAGACTATGCACGCATTAATTGAATACATTCCACTCATACTGTTTTTTGCCGTTTTTAAGCTAGTCGATATTTACTGGGCGACTGGTTTACTAATAGCCACTACGCTCATTCAAGTTGCTTACAGCTACTTTAAACATGGAACTGTGCCTACTCGTCAGTGGATATTTTTTGGCATTGCTGCCGTGTTTGGTACGTTAACGCTGGTACTTCATGATGAGCAATACATTAAATGGAAAGCAACACTCATATACGCAGGTTTAAGTTTAACGTTACTTGTTAGCCGTTATGTACTTAATAAAAATCTCGTTAAAAAAGCGCTTAGCTCAATCCTCGAAAACGCTAATGATACAAAACAAGCCATTGTTGTCCCAGAACCATTATGGGATAAGCTTAACCTAATGTGGGTTGCTATAACTGCTGGTATAGCGGCACTAAACATTTATATTGCGTATAATTTTTCGCTCGACTTTTGGGTTAACTTTAAAGTGTTTGGTTTAATGGGTATTACTTTTGTAAGCATTTTTGCCACTATTATCGCCTTATATAAATACTTCCCTGATGAAGAAGAGCCTGCAAAGTAAGCCCCCTCGTCATAAAAGTGTCGTCTTAGCTTGATAGCTTATTAAAAAAACAACCTGAGACGACCTTGAACGCCAATCAATACCGCTGGTTTGAATTTACCCTCATTTTTATTTTACTGCCCTTGCTGGGCTTTAGCTTACGTGACTATTTAGCTAACTGGCTTATTCCTGCGCTTATTATTTTGATGAGTGTATGTTGTATGTTGCTACTGGGCGATCCCCATTTTAAACGGTTTAGACTCACAAGCCTTGGGCAATTTTCTGCTGTTAAAAGACGCCTATTTAGCTTCTTTTTTTTAGGTGCGCTGTTCTCGGGTATGTTTTACGGGATTATTCATCAGGGCAACTGGTTTACCCTTCCCCGTAATTCTTTCAATGATTGGCTTTTATTGTTATTACTCTATCCTGTGCTTTCGGTTATTCCCCAAGAATTAATATTCAGAACGTACTTTTTTCATCGCTATAAACGCATCATGCCAAAAAAAGCAGTGCGTATTGTAGTTAGTGCGAGTGCATTTGCGTTGGCGCATATTGTGTATGCCAATTGGATTGCCGTAGCTTTAGCCTTTTTAGGCGGGTTACTGTTTGCATTTACTTATGCACAAAGCCGATCAACCTTTGTGTGCGTTATTGAGCATAGCTTATGGGGGCTGTGGATGTTTACGCTCGGGATTGGCAGCTACCTCGACTCAGGCGCATTTAATTAAAATTACACACAAAAAAGCCGCAGCAAGTGCGGCTTTTTTAATTGGGGCTGTATTTAAAAGCCAAATATTTTTAAGTCAAAAAACTTAGTCGCGACTGTATTTATAAATATCACAGCCAATATGACTGGAATAAATGTTGAAAGCGAAAAGTTAACGTATTTTTCCATTAAGCTTCCAGCATAATTAGGCGAACCTAAGCTTAATTCTTGTGTCAAACGTGCTTTTTTCCAGCGGTACATTACAAACAAACACACCATTAAGCCATTAAGCGGTAAAATTGTGTCGTAAAATACATCAACAATAATATCGAAAAAGCTCTTATTTACACCGCCATAACTGGTAAATGAGGTAAGGCTGTCAATCATACCAAACGACATAGTACATAAAATAGTGAGCACGCCAGTTGTAAGTGTTAAAATACCTAGTGCTTTTTTACGACTAATCCCTTTGCGATCGCTTAATGTAGCTGTGGGTACTTCAACAATAGATACCAATGATGTAATTGCAGCAAAAAATACCAACAAGAAGAACGAAAACGCGACAACCGATGCACCTACGTACCCGATATCATTTTGCAGTGCTAATAATATTTTCGGCAAATACACAAAAATCATCGACACTGACGAGTCAGAAAGTGCTGTTGGATCTGTGTTTGGATCAAAACTAAATATAGCCGGTAACACCATAAGACCTGCGACAAATGCGACTAACGAGTCAGTAATTGCTACCATTTTTGCACTACTTACAATGTCATCCTTTTTAGAGATGTACGACGCGTAAGTCATTAATATACCCATACCTAACGACAGCGAGAAAAATGCCTGGCTTAACGCCCCATTAAGAACGCTTGCACTCATTTTAGAAAAATCAGGGATAATATAATATTTAACACCCGCCATTGCATTATCAAGTGTTAATACATAGATAACCAAAGCAAGCAGCATGACTAGAAGCGCTGGCATCAGAAATTTAGCGGCTTTTTCTATGCCTTGCTTAACACCCCCTAATAAAATTAAGTTAACAATAACAACCACCACCGCCATATAACCAAAAACAGTGTAGCTATTAATAAAAACACCAAAATGACTAGGTTCAGCGAGTAAATCTAAATTCCCCAGACCTGTTTGCATTAAGTAGCCAAAAATCCACACTGTAATTACCATGTAAAATACAGCAATCATAAATGGCGTAAGTACAGCTAAAAAGCCTGCAAACTTCCATTTTTTATCGTTATTTGCTAACAACTTGTACGATCCAAGAGGATCTTTTTGAGCATTTCGACCCATTGCCATTTCAGCCATCATGACAGGTAAGCAAATGAATACGACAAATAAAGCATAAATTAATAAAAATGCGCCACCACCATTTTTGGTAGCAGAGACAGGAAAACCTACTAAATTACCAATACCAACAGCAGAACCTGCCGCCGCTAAAATAAATCCGAGACGGGAGCTAAATCGCTCTCTATTATCGCTCATACATGAAACCTTTTTATTATTTTGTATATTCCAGCGACTCTACCAGTGTTACACAGCGATTTTCAAGCAATTACAGCGTAAAAATAAAATCCAAGTGTAAACCTACGTAAATACGCTTTTAATTCACCAATTTTCAACGCTGTGGTAGTATTCGATTAATCAAATTTAACAAATTTAATGAGACTCCTTATGTTGTACATGATTCACTCAACTGACGTTGAAAACAGCTTAGAGTTAAGAAAAGCTGCACGCCCAGCACATTTAGAACGCCTAAGTAAGCTTGACGCGCAAAATCGTTTATTTACTGCAGGTCCACTTCCAGCAGTGGACAGTGACGATCCTCAAGAGGCAGGTTTTACCGGCTCTTTAGTCGTTGCCGAGTTTGATTCGCTTGAAGCGGCGCGCGAGTGGGCAGCAGCTGATCCGTATATTGCTGCCGGCGTATATGAAAACACGGTTGTTAAACCATTTAAAAAAGTGTTTCCTGCTTAAGGTGTATTTGGCCCTGTAAGCGAGTATTGCAGGCTAATTCAGGGTTTGTTCACAGGATTGTAATTAAAATTACTATGATAAAAACGAATTTAACGTTTTTACTTGAATTTTAGTAACTTACTTAATTAAACTAAGTGGGTCTGGTCTAGGAGTTTTCTATTATGCGCGTATTATTAAGCCTTTGTTTTATTGCTAGTGCGAGTGTTTCCAACTTTGCCCAAGCAACAACGGCCGAGAAAACATCTCATGCTGAGGTGGACAAAAAGAAAGCCGTAATACTTGCAAAGCAAACTATAGATGGTAAGACCTTAAAAATCACCGAAAAAACAGATTTTTATACCGTACGAATACTCAAATCTGACGGCCACGTCGTTGATTTACATATTAATAAAAAAACCGGCGAAGTGAAAAAGGATTAACAAATGCGAATTTTAGTTATAGAAGATGATTTACATTTAGCAGATAACCTACGTAATGCATTAGAAAAAGAGCGTTACAGCGTGGATTTATGCCACGATGGCGAAGCGGGTCTTTTCCATATTACAGAATACCCGCTGGATATGGCTGTGGTTGATTTAGGCTTACCAAAAATAGATGGTATTGAACTCATTAACAAGGCGCGTGCACAGGGGATCACTATCCCTATCTTAATCTTAACCGCGCGTGATCGCTGGCAAGATAAAGTTGAAGGTTTAGATGCAGGTGCAGATGATTACCTCACAAAGCCGTTTCATGTAGAAGAATTAATCGCACGCTGTAACGCACTTATTCGTCGAAGTGCTGGCAAAGCAAACCCAGAAATGACTGCTGGCCCAATTAAAATACACACCCGCTCTCAGCAGGTTTGGGTTGATGATAAAGAGCTTAGTCTTACAGCATACGAATACAAAGTACTTGAGTACTTGATGGTAAATCCACAAAAAGTAATTTCTAAATCAGAGCTTACTGAGCATATTTATGATCAAGATTTTGACCTTGATTCAAACGTAATCGAAGTATTTGTATTACGCTTACGTAAAAAACTTGACCCTGAAGGCACATTAAACCCTGTAGAAACTCTGCGTGGGCGCGGCTACAGGCTTAAAAGTCAGTGGTAATACCGCAAATATCGTTAAAAATAAGGCAAGGATTTATCCTTGTCTTTGTTTTATTAGTCGCACTCCCAATCCTGTTTTATTCAATTGGCAAAGCGTATTATGCTTCACTTGTTGATGCGACAGAAAAAACCCTCGAAGCACAGCTCTACTCGCTTATATCTGAAGTCGACTTTACTGAACACGGCATTATTATGCCAAGTACGATTTTAGCGCCTGAATTGAACCGATTAAACTCTGATACTTACGCAATGATCTACCGTGACGATGAGCCTATTTGGTATTCTGAGTCAGCCGTAAATGTTAGTTTTTCTCCTCAAACAATCGAAACCAAAGCGGGAGCTGCTGACTTTAGACTGGTGAAACACAAAAATACAGCGTACTGGCAACTTAGCCTAACTGTTATTTTGAACAACATAGATCAATCAGAGCAAGCTCGCTTTATACTACTAAAGCGTAACGATGCCCTGCTACGTTTAATGGACGGCTTTAAGCAAACACTTGTAGAGTGGATGTTTATTATGGGGATTGCTATTGCAGGACTCATGGCTGTTGGTTTTATCTGGAGCGCTCGCCCATTGCAACGTCTGGATAAAGAAATAAAAGCGATTGAATCTGGCGATATTCAGGAAATTAAAGGCCTTTATCCAGTAGAGTTACAAACAATCAAAGCTGACCTAAATTTACTCCTTGAGTCGCAGCAACGCCAAAAAGAACGTTATAGAGCGTCACTGAGCGATCTTGCTCATGCGCTGAAAACTCCCCTTGCGGTTTTAAAATCAAGCCCACTTGCAAACGACGCCGATGCTCAAGAGCAACTTGACCGTATTAATGTGATGATCGAACATCAGTTAAAGCGAGCAGCCACTGGGGCCTCCGATACATGGAAAAAACAAACACCGGTTAAGCCCATACTTGATTCAATTTTAAGTGCAATGGCGAAAGTGTATCGCGATAAAGATATTATTTTTAATTGTACAGTCACTGAAAAGGATTACTTTTTAGGCGATCAAACAGACTTAATGGAATTACTTGGCAATTTAATCGATAACGCCTGTAAAGCGTGTCGTTCACAAGTAGAAATACAAGTTGTTCAAAGTAAAACATTACGTATTGCAATTAGCGATGACGGCCCTGGTGTGCCAGAGGATAAACGCGAGGCTTTACTCACTCGTGGTACACGTCTCGATACATACGAAAGCGGGCATGGTGTTGGTATGGCAATCGTGTCTGATTTAGTTAAGTCGTACCATGGTACACTTACTATTACCGAAGCTGATAACCTTGGCGGCGCTCAATTTATTTTAGAGTTTAATTATAATGACAAAAAATAAGTATTTATTTAATTCACTTTGGCTACTTCTGTTGGGTATGAGTCCATTAAGCTTTGCTGGTGATGAGTGTGATTTACCCGCTAAAGCAAACCTTGAAACAACCAAACGCTATATTCAATGCCTTGATACCGTGATTGTAAAGGCAAAACAAGTGCAAAATACCTGGATAATGAAGCGACAATATGAGCTATCTAAAATAGAAGAAGAAACAGGTAATACGCAAGTATCTCTTTTATTTAACCGCAGCATAACTGATCATGAAAAGTACACTGATAGCAGTTGTCAGTTGCGTTACATGCTACAATCACCTAATGCAACGCAAGCTGCAATTAACTATAAACTCTGCGAAATTACATTAATCAATCAATTTACCAACGTATTAAAAGCAGCACTGTAAAAATAACAATTATAGAGCGCTCAAATGTAGACTAATACCAACCAAGTCAGGTATCGCGTCAATTTAATCGTTTGTTGAGCAACTTTTATATCTAAACATCAATAACTTAACATTTAACTACCTTGCGCTAGTATTTACATCGCTTGGTAGTTAAAGCCATCAATTAGTTTTTGGCAACATCATCTTCGCCGCTGCCAAGTAAAGTGGCAACCCACCTACCTTCTGCGCTGGCTTCTAGGCCTATTTTTACTATCATAGTTAGTGGCACTGATAAAAGCATACCCACAGTGCCAAGTAACCACCCCCAAAATATCAAGGATAAAAATACGACGAGTGTAGAAAGGCCAAGCCCCTTACCTAAAAACTTAGGCTCTACAATATTACCCATCACCGTATTAATAGTTAAGTAACCTGCAGCCACAAGCCCCGCAACCAAGGGACCTTGAGTCACAAGCGCTAATAAGATAGCGGGCACAGCCGCAATAATTGAACCAATATTAGGAATGTAATTGAGCATAAAAGCCAATACGCCCCATAACACAAAGTAATCCACATCCAATATCCATAAGTAGAATGCGGCAATAATACCGGTGGCTAAACTCACTAACGTTTTAATCGCTAAATATGAATTTATAGATTCTAAAAAACGATCTATTTGCTTCATTTTACGATCGGGATCATCCAGTGCCATATGTATTTTTCGGCTTAACATTGGCCCTTCAAATAGCATAAAAACAACCGTTAAAATGATTAAAAACATATTAGCCATAACCCCACCTAATCCGGTGAGCATATTAGTGGCAACATCAACCATTTTTCCAGGATCAAACATATTGATCAGCTGCTCTTTATTGATAAGTATGTTGTACTTGGATGCTAAGTCAACCAACCAAACAAATTCTTCTTTAAGCTGTGCTTTATATTCTGGGAGCTGCTGCGAAAAATCGTTTATAGACTGGCCAACAAGCCCACCAAGGCTTACACCTAAGCCAACAATAATGAGCACAACCAAAACAACAGCAATCCCTTTAGGGATTTTATAGCGAGCAAAAAACTTGATAAATGGATTACAAACGATGGCAATAAACGCCGCTAAAATAAAGGGAATAATAATTACACTCGCTGCTTTTATACCCGCGAGCACAACCACTAATGCAGCAAAAACGATTAGACTTTTATTTACTCCAGTTAAACCTGCCAACTCATTAATCCTTTTTATAAAATATTTTGCCCCAGTGTAAGGCAAATGCCAATAAAATGAAATAATTACCAAGTGATCATAAAAGCTTGCTGAACGTATAAATTTGCAAAACGGCTTACTAGCGAGTATATGTTTTAACCACTTGCTATCACCTTAATTATAAGGATCAATAATGCATATATTTATCACTGGCGCGACGGGGCTAATTGGGCAGCATTTATGCCCTTTGTTACTTGATGACAATACTGTTACAGTACTTAGTCGTAACCCTGCTAAAGCAAGCGCACTATTGGGCAATAGTGTTAAGACCGTAAAGAATATCAGCTCTGTGGATTTTAATAACGTCGATATTGTTATTAATCTAGCTGGCGAACCCATAGTTAATAAACGTTGGAGCGACAAACAAAAGCAAATAATACGCGACAGCCGTATTGTTATCACACAACAAATTAGTGCTGCTATTCAAGTCTGTAGTACTCCCCCACATACGTTTATATCAGGCAGTGCTGTGGGCTTTTATGGTCGACAAAGTAGTACCCTTATCGATGAAAATTTTGACAATCCACACCCAGAATTCAGTCATCAACTTTGTAAAGATTGGGAAGAATCCGCACTGCTGGCACAATCAGAACTCACCAGGGTCTGTTTATTGCGAACTGGTATCGTGCTTGCTAAAAATGGCGGTGCATTAAGTAAAATGTTACCCGCTTTTAAGCTATGTTTAGGTGGTCCAATTGGAAGCGGCGATCAAGGTATGTCTTGGATACATATTGATGATATGACTCAGCTGATACTTTTTATTATCAGCCATCCTGAACTATCAGGTCCGATAAACGCCACTGCTCCTAATCCAGTCAGTAATTCTGAATTTAGTAAAAGCTTAGGTGATGCGTTATCGCGACCCGCGTTCATCCCTATGCCAAGCATTGCGTTGAAGTTACTAATGGGTGAAATGTCAGACTTGCTAACAACAGGACAATTTGTTGCCCCTCATAAGGCCCTCGCGAATGACTATCGTTTTCACTATCCCGATATCAAATCAGCTTTAGAGAGTTTGGTTTAGCTGGCATAAAACACTTCAAAACTGATGATATGGGTGAATAATTATTTGCCCATATGAGCGTTTAACCCGTGGCTTTAATTCGGTAAACCTTAAATTTTTATCGGGAGTATCAAAGTAAATTTAGATCCTCCGTACTCACTATCCGTCACAGTCACTTGTCCGCTGTGTAAAATCATAATTTCGTTAACAATAGCCAGTCCTAGGCCAAAACCTAAGCTATTGTCTTTATTAGTAAGCTGATGAAAAGGCTGAAAAATACTAGCTCGATATTCAATATCAATGCCTTCACCATTATCTTCAACACAAAATAAAAGTGTATTTTTAGCTACACTCGCCGAGAGGTAGATTTCAGTCCCCCCATATTTATCTGCATTTTTCACAAGATTCGTGATGCAGCGTTCAATCAAAGTCTTATCTATCAATGCATTAAATGTTGGAGCAGTTTTATGCGTCAACTTCAAGTGATGTTTACATTCAATTAAAAGTTTCTCATGCAGTCCCTGCAAATACGCTTCAATCGGAGTTTCTTCTAATTGTAATTTAAGCTCCGCACGCTCCATTTTCGCGTAACTTAATAGCTCATTAACTAAATCCTCTAAAGCAAATATTTCATCTTCTAATGCCTTTATATGTACCGTATTATTTTCGCTTTTAGCGGTTAACAGCATCTCTAAAATCATTTGCATACGAAAAAGTGGTGAACGGAACTCGTGTGCTATAACATGAGTTAACTGCTTATGGCTGCCTAGAATTTTTTGCATTTGATCGGCCATTTCATTTAAACAAGTATTAACACGCCCAACCAGAAAGCGCTTTTTGGTTGGCGCCCTTGCTGACAAATCGCCCTGACTAATATTAACTAATGTAGACTCTATTTTTTTTAGCTTTTGGTGTAAGCCAAACAGCCAAGTAAAACAGCTTAAAGCAATTAAACTGACTAAGATCAATAAAGTAATATCATTAACCTTTTCATCAATTTGCAATAACGTGTGATCAATGTTTTCTTTTATTTGAAAGTAGCGCGCAGGTGTAAACGCCTTAAAGTAATCAAACTCTTCATCATCAAACCAAGTTTGCTGACTTTGAAGCGCCAATTGAATATGTTCTGGGATAGTATCTAACTCAACGGCAGTGATAATACTTTGATTATGTTCTGCAATCTTATCTAATAAGATTTGACGCCTTTGCGGTGTTATATGCGTATCTAACTCTTCAAGTAGCGCAACTTCCGAGGTGAAATTTTCGGCTCTAATAATGTTTTCAACATCAACATAAAGATACGTATTAATTAAATGCGCGACAATAAAAAATACAAAAATTGCGCTTAAAAGCCCTAAATATAAAGAAACAAATAATCGTGTCATGTAATCTAATTTCCTGAAATATAAATGAGAGCGTAACCTAAATCAGGAATGTGTAATGTACGCGATTTTATAGATACAACTTACCAAAAATCAGGAACAAACATATAACCTTTACCTCGCACGGTAATTAAACCTTGTGGTCGGTTAGCATCGTCTTTTAGCTTTTTTCGTATTTGAGCTATTTTATTATCTATGGATCTATCTAAACCATCGTATTCAACACTTCTAAGCGATTTCAACAACTCTTCTCTGCTTAATACTTGCTCTGCATGCTGCGCAAGTTGCCAAAGCAGCGAAAACTCAGAAGGCGTTAAAGGCACCAGCTCATCCGCTAACTTACAACGTTGCAACGAATTATTTAGCCATAACGCACCAAAAACTTTCTCTTTGCTTGTGCTTTGAGTAGTTTCAATCTGTTTAGGGTTCTCAATGCTTTGACTCCTTCGTAACAGATTCTTAATTCTAGCGAGTAACACTCTAGGTTGAATCGGTTTTTGAACAAAGTCATCTGCTCCTATTTCCAATGCTGCCACTTGGTCCATATCGTCACCACTGGCAGTTAACATTAAAATCTGTCCTGAATATTGGCTTCTTACCTCACGACACACAGCTAAACCGTCAATACCAGGTAACATTAAATCAAGAATAACCAAGGTTGGTGATGTGTGTAATATTTTGTCAACAGCACTTAATCCCGAATTAACGACGTAAACATCAAAATTAAAATTTGAAAGGTAATCTTGTAATAAAGATGCGAGCTTTTCGTCATCTTCGACCAACAGAATACTCTGATTATTTAACATTTTATAAAGATAGGTTATTCAAGTAAAACATAAGCATCAATATAACAGACAAATAAAAAAGAGACATTATTAGGGCATGTTTATCTTTGTGGGTTGAAATTTGTAGCCGTATCGTTCTTTCCTATACATAGTCGATACCATACAAAAAGCTAAATATACGCTGCTAAGTAAGTTTTAGGGGCGCTGAGTCCAATTAGATAAAGCCGCCCCAAAACAATACTGAAAAATTAATACATTCAGATACCTCTTTGCTTACTCACTTGAGTTTATGGTTGTAGCAAGTACTTATCTAACTCCGCTTTTGTCATTTCGTGTGCGCCATCAAACGGTGCAGCTTCAATAGTAAAAAAGTAGAACTCAGGTCCTAACTCAGCGCCCAGCATTTCGCGAAAATACGTCAATTGCGCTCCGTGACCAGCATGGTCTCGACCTAACTTATCAGCCGTTACACCATTAACACAACACCACGAATGAACGCCTACTTTAGCACCTTGGGTGTATACGCGTTTTGCACCTGATGCGAATAAATCAACTCCACCTGAATATATTGCAGAGTCACTTTCAACCATAGTGGTTAATTGCGCATTACGGACTAATCGGCCTGTATGCATATTAATTTCATCATTAACCGAACCGCTGATCTGCTGCAGTATTAATGTATCAACCGCTGGATTGTTATTAATTAAATCACTCATTTGTATATAGGTGTTAGTCCCTAAATCACCATTAACGGTGGCCTTTGTTCCTGCAACTTCAATAGTGCTGCTACCGCCACTAACAAGAGATTCATTAAACACTAAGCGAACATTAAATATTCCTTTGGTTTTACGATCAGTCACTGTTCCACTGTAAATGACGTTATCGCCGTCCTCTTGAATATCAATAGAAGTACTATCTAATGCACGAGCGGGGTTTGCGATTGCTTGCTCAAAAGATAAATCACTCTCCAGTACAGTTAGTGAGTTGACAGGCTCTTCTTTATCAAAGTTAAACCCTATCATCAAATAGCCATCTTTATACTTAGCCGCAATTATGTTGTCGTCGGTATAGATATCTACAAGGCTGATGTCAAACTTAACACCTTCAATTTGTAGCTCTAACTCAGCTTGATTTTGCTTAAATGTTTCGACATATTTAGACACATTTTCTGGCTGGATCGCGTGTACAGCAACAGGTGAAGTCGGATTGGTAGGAGTCGTTGTTTTTACTGGTATCACAGGCGTTGTCACTTTTTTTGAGTTACTTCCGCACCCTTGCAATAAAAGTGTCGTCGCGACGGTTAATGCCATAATAGTTAATTTGTTCATAATACTGCCCGTTTATCTTTAAGTGGGGCCAGTATAAATATAAGGTTACACATACAATAGTGAGAGTTTGTCGTGCGAATGTATGTAAAATCATTACAAACAGAGTTAGAACGATTAATTTAAGGATTGTTGATCTTTATAGGTTTAATTTTCAGCTGTGTACTTGGTTTTTATATTAGGCCTGTTGACCTTTTAGGATTAAAATTTGTTCTATCTAGGGCCGCTTTAATCGCGACGCGAGGTTTGTAACCTAGTGGGCTCGGTAACTGCTCCTGCGTTACTCTAATGACTTACATCCTTGTAAGAATAAATCAAAACCGAGCAAAGCTTCCATGTTTTGCTCACTTTCACTTATGTAAATCAGGCTATTTTACAATCCATGGTGTTACTTTTAAAACCTGCGATATATCACCAAGCACTGCGTTATCATCTTCCCAACTATTTTCAACGGCAAAGTAGCACACTGACTTTTCACACGTAATGTTCTTATCATCAAATTGGACTGGGCTTTTAAATGTAACAGCAACGCCCTTTTGCTCTGGGAGTAAAAACCACATTAACTTACTTACAAAAAATCCTGACAAATCGGTTAACAGCTCATCAAGTTCTTCGTTAACGATGTACAGCGATTGCTTTGAAAACGCTAAACCTTCTAGTTCGTTTGCTTCTATTTGTAGCTTTAATTGGCAATCATGAGCAGGGTTTTGTGGCTCCACTACAATCACGGCTTTATCGCTATCAAGTTGCTTATCAAACGGTAATAATAGCTGGGCTTTATCGGTAAAGTTAAGCGGATACTCGTTTTTTTCGGTTAAAATAGTGCCGCTTTTTATTGCACACGACTCGTTTGTGCCAATGTCACTAATATAAAAATTTACTCGCGCATATTGAAAATCGCCTTTATTAACGACCTTTAATCTGTCGTAAAAACCGTCGTACGACATTACAAACTCTCTCGCATTGGCGTTAAATACCGTCGCACTAAGCAACAACAACGAGATAACATTCGCGCAAGTTAGAATACGTTTATTCATCAAAGTAAGCTCTATTTTGGTTGATCATGGTGTTCAATTCTTCAATGTACGCTTCACCACGCTCTGAATACGACATTAAACCCTGCGTTAGTTTTGTAGCCTTGATCTTTTTTTGCTCAAGGCGTAGGTTCTCGCGAATAACGCGTAAATCTTTATAGGCCGAATGCGTGTTTATATTTTTAAAATAAGAATTTATAGCCGCTCTTACCGATTTAAACGCAGCCACTTCATGCGCTGCACCGCTATTACGGCGTCTTGGCACCATGCCACAGCCTTTTGAATAGCACCACTGGCCAAAAAAGTTAAGCCCTATGCGTGCAAAACGCGATGTGCCCCATGCAGATTCGTTAGCCGCTTGCATCAACGCTAATTCTTTAGGAATAACATCAACACGACGTAAAGCATGCGTTAGCGTTAATGTATCAAGTGTTGTTGGCAGACCGTACGTTTTTAAAATTTTAACAATATCTTTGCTTTGCTTTTGTTCTAATGACAAATCATTTTGCAGCATCATTCTAGCTATTTCGAGCTTAGCTCGCTGCTGCAGTATTTTTTTATTTTCGGCTTCTACATGTGGGCGAATAAAATCAAAGAAGGCTCGTTTTTTTTCTTTTATATCACTAAACTCAGAAAACTTTGGTAATTTTACATTGTGCAGTGGTTTTTCTTTTTTCTTAATTTTTTTAGGTTGTTCAGTCGTTTTTTGATCCGATACAACACCGTCACTTTGTATAAATGGATACGCAAGCGCCCATATAAAAAAGACGGTTAACAAAAACTGAAAAATAATTTTTAGCATGTACTCTCTCTTTCAAACAACTAATTATGCATGGTTAATACACACGCATACGAATCGTCATTATACCTAAGCCACTTTATAAACGCGAATAACTAATGTTGTGTGTTAATTCGCAATTTATAAGTGCATGGGTATACTGCTAGCGTTACTAATTATTTTTGAGCGAGCAGTATGGATAAACAATGGCAAAGCCGAATAATAGATCAATACAAACACCGTCCTAACGATAATCGTTCACCGTGGCAGGTTGACCGTTCTCGTATTATTCACGCAGCAGCATTTCGGCGTCTACAAGCCAAAACCCAGATTATGGGCATTGGTTTAAACGACTTTTACCGTACACGCCTTACCCACTCTTTAGAAGTATCTCAAATTGGTACCGGCATACTGCGTCATTTAAAAGCGCAACATACCGACTTTACGCACTTTCCATCAAGCGGACTACTAGAAACACTCTGTTTAGCGCACGATATTGGCCATCCGCCTTTTGGGCATGGTGGCGAAATAGCGCTAAATTATATGATGCGCGATCACGGTGGTTTTGAAGGTAACGCACAAACATTACGAATTGTAGCCAAACTTGAGCCCTACAGTAATGGCCATGGAATGAATCTGACTCGTCGTACGTTATTGGGCTTTATAAAATACCCTGCCTTTATTAATACGCTTTGGCACACAATTCCTGATTCAACAATGCCTCGAGCGTTTATAAAAGCCGATGACTGGCGACCAGCAAAAGGAGTGTATAACGACGACAGTGCCATATTCAATTGGATAGTAGAGCCGCTAAGTGAAAACGATAAAGCACTGCTGGGTAACCACGCTACAATTGATAAGTATCGCGCTAAAACAACGTATAAATCACTCGACAGCGCTATCATGGAACATGCCGACGACATCGCTTATGCCGTGCACGATCTTGAAGATGCAATTGCAACTCATGTACTCACTTTAGACGACTGGCAAACGCATGCATTACCTCAATTAAAGACACTTAACTTTGAGTGGTTAAATAATATGCTGGATTCGCTCACTAAGCGTTTATTTTCAAAACATGACTATGAGCGTAAAGATGCTATTGGTGAACTAGTTAATACCTTTATTATTCATATACATTTGGATATTCAAAACGATGACTTTGAATGCCCTATTTTAAAGTACACCGCTAAATTAGATGCGCAATACGACAGTGTATTACAAATACTTAAGCATTTTGTATTTCAACGTTTAATACGCGATCCTGAAATGCAGCAAATAGAGTTTAAAGGACAAAACTTACTGATAGAGTTATTTACTGCGTTTGCCAGCGATCCGCTGCGTTTATTGCCCGAAACAACACAAGCGCAATACATAGAGGCCGAAAGACAGAATCAAGGCATGCGCATAATTTGTGATTACTTAAGTGGAATGAGCGACGAATACGCCTATAAAACATATCAACGATTGTTTTCACCTATCTAATAGCTAACACTAAAAAGGCTGAGTAAATTAAACTTACTCAGCCTTTTTCATTTTTTAAAGTGTTTTTATAATGACTTTACACCCATGTTGTATAACGTAAAGCCATACATATCAGCGTATAAATCAATTATTTTACTCGTCGGTGTACCTGCACCATGCCCTGCATTCGTTTCTATGCGAATAAGCGTAGGATTACTGCCCGTTTGTTTTGCTTGAAGCTCAGCTGCAAACTTAAACGAATGAGAAGGAACTACACGGTCATCGTGATCGCCGGTGGTGATCATGGTTGCAGGGTACTCAACGCCTGCTTTTACATTGTGAAGCGGTGAGTAACCTTTAATGTATTCAAACATTTCTTTGCTTTGATCACTGGTACCATAGTCGTACGCCCAACCGGCGCCAGCAGTAAATGTATGGTAGCGCAGCATATCAAGTACACCTACTGCAGGTAACGCAACTTGAAATAAATCAGGACGCTGCGTCATAACTGCACCAACGAGTAATCCACCATTAGAGCCACCGCGAAGTGCTAAGCGATTTTTCGACGTGTACTTTTTATCTTGTAAATATTCAGCTGCCGCAATAAAGTCGTCAAACACATTTTGCTTTTGCAACTTAGTCCCTGCGTTATGCCAGTCTTTACCATATTCACCACCGCCGCGAATATTAGCTACAGCATATACTCCACCTTGCTCAAGCCATACTGCGGTAGTTGAACTAAAACTTGGCGTTAAACTAATATTAAACCCACCATAACCATATAAAATGGTTGGATTTGAGCCATCAAGTTTAATACCTGTTTTATAGGTAATAATCATCGGAACTTTCGTCCCATCTTTTGATGTGTAAAAAACCTGCTCAGACGTGTAATCATCGCTATTAAAGTCTATTGCTGATTTGCGATATACCCCCGACTCACCAGTAGTTACATCAAACGTGTAGGTAGTCCCTGGAGTTTTGTAATTCGTGAATGAATAATATAGCGTTGTTTGATCTCTTTTACCGCCAAAACCACGTGCAGTCCCCACGCCTGGTAAGGTAATATCGCGAATTAACTCGCCTTTTTTGTTGTACTGTTTTACCTGCGAAATAGCATCAACCATGTAGTTGGCAAAAAAGGTATCGCCACCTTTTGTAAGGTTTAGCACGTTTTTAGTTTCTGGGATAAAGTCTACCCAATTTTCAGGGCTTGGATTGCTTGCATCAACCATTACCACCTTTTTATTTGGTGCATTAAGGTTAGTCACTAAAAACAGTTTACTGCCTTCGTTATCAACCACTGATGTATCTGAATCAGTATTTCCAACCACCGTTACAAACCCACTGTTTTCTTTTGTTAAGTCTTTTATAAACAGCTTATTGCCAGAAGTAGATGTACTTGCTGAAATAAGTAAATAACGGCCATCATGTGTTACATCAGCGCTAACATAACGATGTTTTTGCGCATCTGTTTCACCAAATACAACTTGATCAGTTAGCTGTTTAGTGCCTAACTTATGGTAGTAGGCTTTGTGCTGATCCGTTTTTGCAGAAAGCTCACTGCCTTTTGGTTTTTCGTAACTTGAGTAGTAAAAACCCTCGTTGCCTAGCCAATCAATACCACTAAACTTAACATCAACAAGGGCTTCTTCAACTTGCTTTTTTGTTTTGGTATCAATAACTATAATTTTGCGCCAATCACTACCGCCTTCAGATATTTGGTACGCGAGCAAAGAGCCATCTTTTGAAAATGATAAATCCGACATAGACGTTGTGCCATCGTCACTAAACGTATTCGGATCTAAAAATACTTCAACTTTGCCGTCATCTTTGCTGCGATATAAAACGTATTGGTTTTGCAAACCATCGTTTTTATAAAAATAGGTGTAATCACCTTCTTTAAACGGAGGCCCTATTTTTTCGTAGTTCATTAGTTTTTCAAGACGCTGCTTTAACTTATCTCTATAAGGCACCTGCTCCAAATACGAGAACGTTAAATTATTCTGTGTTGTAACCCAATCGGCAGTCTCGCTGCTCATATCATCTTCTAGCCAACGATATGGGTCAGCTACGGCCTCTTCAAAATAAGTATCAACTACATCGCCTTTTTTAGTCTCTGGGTAAATAACTGAATTTACTTGCTTCATTGGTGCTTGTACTTCTTTTTTGGCTGCTGTGTTAGTTGGCTCTGAACAACCGCTAAGTGCAATAATTACTGCACATGCTAGAGTTTGCTTTAACATTATTAGTTCCGCTTCATTTATTATTGATAGTAAGCTTAAGCTATTAACTTTCAGCACTTTTGTCTATTTAGATGCGGTCAATGCCATTTATCGTTGTAAACAAATGTAAATTTAGGCTTTAATAGCCCATGATCCTCATTAAAATAATAAACGAGCTATATATGGAAAATCCACATCCTAAGTTCAAAAACTTTAACGCTTTTTATCCTTATTATTTAAAAGAACACCGTAATGTTATTTGCCGCCGTTTGCACTTTATTGGCAGTAAATTGGTCATTGTCGTAATAGCAATCGCCTTAATAAAATCACAATATACTTTATTATGGTTATTACCTTTAATCGGCTATGGATTTGCTTGGGTAGGACATTTCTTTTTTGAAAAAAATCGCCCTGCTACTTTTAAACACCCTTTTTACAGTTTGTGGGGAGATTGGGTCATGTTTAAAGACATACTGATTGGTAGAATTAAATTTTAGCCATATTGTTATACTGATTTACTTATAAGAAATGCACTGTTTCACTGTTTAAAATACAAACTAAAAGTATTCAATTATTTATAGCATCACCATTAAATATTAATTAACTTAATGGTTTTAGATCTTTGAGTTCATTTATAATCTTTTTTACAATTACCTACCGACTCAAAACAAGCAGCTTCTATTGTTTCCTTAGTAATTTACTCTCCATTATTTGTTAACTAAAGATTGCTTAAATATAGGTATAAAAGCACCTAGATTAATTGAATGCGATTGACACACTTTGTTAATCAAGTATATGTTCAAAGTAACAAAGAGGTTTACTCGCTTTCTTGTAAACAATTAGAATAATTTAATGGATTTTCAAATAAAGGAAATAAAACATGAATAAAAAGCCATTATTTAACTTGCAACAATCTGCGCCACGTATACTACTTGCAATGAGCGCATCTGCAGCACTACTAGGCTCGCTTAATGTAAGCGCCGCTGAGCAAAATATTAAAGCAGAGGAAAACATCGAGCAAATAAGTGTGATAGGTTCAAGGCGATTAGGTCGTACAGTCGAAGATAGCGCCGTGCCTATTGATATCATAGGGGCTGATGCACTTAATCGTTCAGGTCAAACAGAAACAAATGCACTGCTAAGCAGCTTATTACCAAGCTTTAACTTTCCGCAAGCATCCCTTACTGATGGTAGCGACCATGTACGTCCAGCGCAACTACGTGGTTTAGCACCCGATCATACATTAGTGCTTGTGAATGGCAAACGTAGACACAGCAACGCGTTGCTGAACTTAAATGGTTCAACAGGCCGTGGTTCATCATCCGTTGATTTAAATGCGATACCGGCAAATGCAATTGCCCGAATTGAAGTCCTACGTGATGGCGCAGCAGCACAATACGGCTCTGATGCAATAGCTGGTGTTATTAATATTGTACTTAAGAATGCCAGCAGCGGTGGCTCATTTTCGGCTAACTACGGTGCTAACGTAACGCAAATGGATGGCGTGCCGGCGCTAAAGTCGGTATCCGAAGACAGTAACGGTGATTTAGCATTTACCGAGGGCAGCGATCGCTCGTTAACCGACGGCCAAACATTAACGCTACAAGGCAATATGGGTTTTGAACTAGGCGAAAACGGCTTTTTAAATATCTCAACAGAATACCGAGACCGCCATTCAACTAATCGCTCAGACTACGACCAACGTGAAAACTACGCACGATTAGATGATGGTTCAGACAATGGTGTGCTCGACCGACGCGAATTTACCGTCAATCGCTACAACCATAATTTTGGTAATGGTGATGTTGAAGATTTTTCTGTTTTTTATAACGCAGGTTACCAGTTAACAAACGATGCCGATTTATATTCATTTGGCTCTTACAGTAAACGAGAAGGCGAAGGCAGTGGTTTTTATCGCCGTGCAATTGATAGCCGTAACGTAAAAGAAATTTACCCCGATGGTTTTTTACCGGTTATTACCTCCGATATAAATGACTTTTCACTTGCACTGGGTGTTAAAGGTTTTGTAAGCGAATGGAACTACGACGTATCAGCAGTATATGGCCAAGATGCATTTGAGTTTGGTGTTACTAATAGTTTAAATACCTCATACGGCCCTACTAGCCAAACCACATTTGACGCAGGTACACTTACGTACGATCAACTCACTTTCAACGTTGATTTTAGTCGTGAAGTAAACATAAGCTTTTTAGAAAACTCTGTAAACGTAGCCATAGGTGCTGAGTATCGCCGAGAAGGTTACCAAATAGATGCCGGCGAAGAAGCCTCATATGCACAAGGCCCATTTGGGGCTGCGGGTTCACAAGTATTTCCTGGTTTTACACCAGAATCAGAAGGGGATAACAGCCGTCACAATGTGAGCTTATATGTAGATCTCGAAACTTACCTTGCTGATGATTGGAACATAACCGTTGCCGCTCGTTTTGAGGATTACTCAGACTTTGGCGATACTATTAATGGTAAAATTGCTACTCGTTATTCGTTAACTGAGGATTTTGCACTGCGGGCCTCTGTTTCTACTGGCTTTAGAGCGCCTTCTTTGCAGCAGCAATACTTTACCTCAGTAGCCACTGTATTTGTTGATGGCGAACCAACCGAAACTGGCACGTTTGCACCAAGCAGTAATGTAGCAAAAGCGCTTGGCTCCCCAGGTCTTGATGCCGAGGAAGCAACCAACTATGGCGCTGGTTTTACGTGGTCTACCGACTTTAATTTCAGCTTATCAGTTGATTACTACCAAATATTAATTGATGATCGAATCGTGCTATCAAACAACTTATCGGGCGATGCTATTGCCGATTTACTTCAAGGCACAGGCGCTAACCAAGGTCGTTTCTTCTTAAATGCAATTGACAGTAAAACCCGTGGTGTTGATGTGGTTGCCTCTTATAATGTAGCAACTGATGGTTATGGCGATTTAGCCTTTAACCTAGGTTACAACTACGGTAAAAATGAAGTAACAAATATTATCGACCCACCAGCAGAGCTTCAAGGTGCAGGATTCGATCAAGACAACTTGTTCTCTGGTAACGAACTGCGTCGCTTTGAAGTAAGCACCCCACGCAACAAGTACAACCTTAGCGCAACATGGAATATAGATCAGTGGCGCACCACGCTTAGAACAACGCGTTACGGTGAAACACAAGACCCTTCCGATAACCCTGAACGTAATGAAGTACTCAAGCCTAAATGGATAACTGACTTAGATGTCGCCTATTCGCTTACTGACAACGTATCGCTTAGCTTAGGTGCTAATAACATTCTTGATGTTTACCCAGATGCAACCCGTGAAAATGTTGACGATTTAACAACCTTCTCACGATTATTTGCATACTCTAGCTTCTCACCATATGGATTTAACGGACGCTACGTGTACGGAAAAATAGAAATGAAGTTCTAAGCAGCTTAAAGTAGTTAAAAATACAAAAGCCACTGATTAGGTGGCTTTTTAATGCAAGTTAGAATCAAATCCATAATTAGATTTTAGTTAACCAGCCGTGCTTGTCTTCACTTTTACCCCATTGAATATCGTTCAATGCTTGGCGAAGGCGCGCAGTAGTTGGGCCTGGCTCGCCAGTGCCTACTTTATATTCTTTATCGTTATGAATAAACGTACCCACAGCAGTTAGTACAGCTGCAGTGCCCGAAAGCGCCGCTTCAGTACCTGGTTTAGCAGCACGCTCTAGCAGCTCAGTAACGCTAAAGTTACGCTCGCTTACCGTCATACCTAAATCTTTAGCAATGGTTAAAATACTGTTGCGTGTAACGCCGTGTAAAAACGTGCTATCAAGCGCTTTAGTAATAATTTCGTTGCCATCAATTAAAATAAAGTTAGCCGCGCCGGTTTCTTGCACGTCGCCACCTGGGCAAAATAAAATTTGATCAGCTTGATACTTAGTACGCGCAGCGCTAATGGGTGCTAGTGCACTGGCGTAGTTACCACCACTTTTTACCATACCCATGTGCGGGGCGCAGCGCATGCCATCTTCTTCAAGCAGTACGCGAAGTGCAGTTGCACCACCTGCAAAGTAATCACCTACTGGCGAAAGCAATGTATATAAAAGTGAGCTCATCGATGGCGCTGCCGCTTTACCAATGGCAGCTTCAGTACCAATGTGTGTTGGGCGAATATACATAGAGCCCGGTGGTAATGGCGTTTCATCAGCGTATTGACGAACAATATCAATAATCATGGTTTTTAGCATATCGCTATCAAAACTCGGTAAGCTTAAAAGCGCTGAGCTTTGTTGCATACGTGCAATGTTTGCATCCATTCTAAAAAGATAAACAGAACCATCTTCATGGCGAAAAGCTTTTAATCCCTCAAAACATGTACTTGAATAATGAAGAACGTGCGCACCAGCATGAAGTTCAAGTTTATCGCAAGGGACAATTGAGCTTTCGCTCCATTTATTATCAGAAAAACGTGCTTGAATCATCTGCGGCATAAACACAGTACCAAATGCGGCCATTTTAATCTCTCTTGTGTGGTCTATTTTTCTCCATTGTATGACATTCATGCATCATTTAACCATAGCTAAAGTAAGGCTTTTTTAATTAACCTGAAGATTTTTTTGCATATGCTGTTCATAAATCAGCCGTGATTGTGCACTATAAACAAAAATCCAATGCACAATTACGCATTGGATTATTTTGTTTGCTAAATTTATTTAAACGAATATTTAATAATACGTTTTAACACAGACGTATACTGCCTAAAAAAACCACCCGTATGGTAATCAATGCCGTGTTTTTTCAGAACAGCTTGTACTTGTGGTGCAACTTCTTGATAGCGCGAAGACGGCATATCAGGAAATAAATGATGCTCTATTTGACAGCTCAAATGCCCTGTTAAAACATGAAACCAATGCGGCCCTTTAATATTAGACGAGCCCAACACTTGGCGGTAATACCACTGCCCTTGGGTTTCGTTTACGCAGTCTTCTTGTTTAAAGGTTTGCGTTTCTTCAGTAAAGTGACCACAAAATATTATGGTCGACGTCCATAAATTACGGATTAAGTTTGCTACTAAATTACCCGCTAATACCCATAAAAATAAAGGCCCTGCAAGTAACGGAAATATCGCATAATCTTTAATTAACTGGCGAGCGCCTTTACTAAAAAAGCGATGCTTTAATGTAGAGTGTGAAACAAGCCCTTCACGGTTTTCTTTCTTTTTACCAATAAAAACACGCTCTGCAGCCAACTCGTGATACGACACGCCCCACTGAAATAGCACACTTAAATTAATATACGTAAAAAACTGCCATACATTTTTAAAACGCCACTTAAAATCATCGCTTAAACGCAACAAACCATAACCAAAGTCTCTGTCTTTACCAATAATATTTGTATACGTATGGTGTTCAAAGTTATGAACGCGGTGCCAGCTTTGTCCATCGCACGCTATGTCCCACTCATAATGTTGTGAGTTAAGTTGCTTGTCGTTCATCCAATCGTATTGACCATGCATTACATTGTGGCCAATTTCCATATTGTCTAAAATTTTAGCAAGCGCTAATAGCAACACGCCTGCAACCCACAATAATGGCTGAATAAAACCAAGCATTAGCAAAATTCGCCCGCTCCATTCACACACTCGCTGTTTGCGAATAACAGAGCGAATGTAGTCAGCATCTTGTTGGCCTACTTTGCCAAGGGTATCTATTTTAATGGCATCTAGCTCGCTTGCGAGCATGTCATAGTTAATGTTTTTCATAATTGTAACTCCAAATCACTAACAGGTTGGCTTACGCAAAGTTGGATTAACTGCTCACCGTTGTCACTCAATTCACCTGTTTTTAAATTACGTACCACGCCTGACTTTTTAATACATTGGCATTGATGGCAAATACCAATACCACAACCGCGTTTAACGGGTAGCTTTTTTACTTCAAACTGAGTCAGTAAAACATCGTTGCCCGATACAACATGGGCACTGGCGTTAATTTTTACATTGAATTGGCTGTCATCGTTTAAGGTAGGCAGCGCCAAACCAAAGGCCTCTTGGTAGTAATTTAGCCTATGCGTTTTAGCAAAATCGCCCACCGTTTGCATAAATGCTGCAGGACCACAGCAATAAATGTCTGGGTTTCCCCACGGCTTAATATTGCTGGTTATATCGCTTGATTGCTCGCGCGTTAATAATAAAAACGAAAAATGCTCAAATTGCGCCGCAAACTCACTCAGCTCATCAACACATTGATGCTCAGTGGCTTTTGCGTAATACACTAACGACACTTTTTGCATCGTTTGGCTTAAGTAATCATCAAGCATGGCCAGCATAGGTGTTATACCCGACCCACCGGCAACAAAAGTAGCCGGTGTATGTGTATTTTTAAATACAAAGTCGCCGTTTGGCGCAGAAATATTGCACCACAAACCCGCTTTTAATGCGCTACTGAGTAAACCTGTAAAGCGCCCTTGCGCATTTGTTTTGATCAGCAAACGCACTAACCCAGTATTTTTAAATTGCTGAGCGCTTGAAGCCACGGTAAAAACGCGTGTTAATAATCGCCCATTAATTTCAAGCGTTAAACTTATATGCTGCCCTGATGTATGTGTAGGCCATTGTTTACTTGGCTTAAGTTGCACACTTAAAAAGTCGCCATCAAGCACTTTTGTATTAACTACTTGCGCTCTAAACTGCCCTGCACGCCACGCAGGTTTAAACACCTGCATTACGGGCTCTATGTAGCCTTTAAAACTTTGATGGTGTAAAAACCATTTTGAAAATTGGTTTAATACTTGAGTCATCATGGTTAAATCTCTATCAAATCTTAATTATTTTGAACTTACACGTGTACGCCCAAACTTCAGCGCACAAGTGTACGCTCAAATTTCAAGTTTTCAACCCTAATAACGTAATTATTCAATTGTTAACTGCAGGACTATTTTATATTTAAAAAATCGATTTCCCGCGATGAATCGTATGTATACTCATTGAGTAAATACATTAAAACTTATTAAGAGAGTAAGCATGTTTTCGATATTTAAATCAGATCCAACAAAAAAATTACGCAAAGAATACGATATAAAACTAGAGCAAGGCATGCAGGCACAGCGTAAAGGCGATATTAAAAGCTACGCTATGTTAAGCGCAGAAGCCGAAAAAATATGGAGTGATATAGAAGCGCTTGAAGCTAAAAAAAACAAATAAATGTATGTAACCTGAGATCTGCTTAAGCGATAACTAATGCGTTAAGCTCTACGTCAGTTAAATTAAGGTGTGGCTTATTTTCTTTAAAGCAATAAGCCACCAATCCAGCCACTAAATTCAACATAAAGCCGTTCATACTCCGATGTCTCGAATGTTCAATGAAGGA
>NZ_JACJEM010000023.1:0-66952 GCF_014164085.1 Pseudoalteromonas sp. SG45-5
ATTTAACGAATTAAATTGCACTATAACGTCGTTAAAAATTTTTTATTTAGAACAACTAGATACAAAAATTTTTGCCTAGTTCTAGCGTAATTTTCTTAACGTTAAATAGACCCCATATATAAGCAAATTGGTATAACGTATTGAACCATGGTGATATTTAATACGCTAGAATGATCATGTTTTTATAAAATAGGTATAAAATAAATCATCAAGCTATTTGCGTACCCAATCCTTGCCAGCCTTCCTGCAAGTTCGCCATTACCACACGTGTTGAATCTATAAATGCTAAATCATTTTTTAAACTAGCTTGCAATAATGCTTGCCCGCAGTGCTGGTAAAGCTTCTGCATGTTTAATGCAACCTCTCCTCCTTTATCAAGGTCAAGTGATGCTTCAAGGCCGCCGAGTATGCGCATTAATTTTTCAATGCTCTCGGCTTTTTTATCATAACGCTTTTGAGTAATATGCCCTGAGGCTCTTTCTAGTTCATCCAAAAAGCCATCAAATAACATCAGTACCAATTTATGTATATCTGCGCTTGCCGCTTTCGCATCAACAGACGTACTTTTATAAGCTGAAAAACCATCATTTAAATCTAACATTATTAGTTTTTACTTCCCAAATTGACCCATTGTAGATTCTAATTGCGCAATAGTCTGTTGCATTTGCGTAAATTGCGATAAATAACGCTGATACACCTGCTCCATTGAGGTGTTATGGCTTTTTTGCTGCCTCACTACAATATCTAAGCTTGATTGCAATGTATCTTTTTTGTCACTCATTAAGCCATAGCTTTTTGTGTATGGCTCTACTCGTTTTTCAAGTTTAGACATCAAGCCGGTTTCACCCTGAAGCATTTTAGTTAATGCCTCTGGGTCGTTTGCCATAGCGGCTTCTAATCGTTCATTATTGATTGTTAAATTACCAGTACGGTCAAACTCAATACCCACTGAATAAAGTGTTTTGCCCTCAAATGTACCTTGAAAGTCATTTCGTAGCGCACGAGCAAGGCCACTGGCCATACTGTCGCGCTTTAAATTTTCATTACTTGTAATTCCATTAACTAGTCCATTGAATGCATCAACAAAACTTTTAACATTCGCTTTACTTGCTTCTTGATCTTGCGCAACCGTTACATGAATAGGGCTATCACCCGGCGCTTGTACCTTAGTTAAGTTTAATGTTACGCCTTCAATTACATCTTCAAGTTTATTTGTTGCGGAAGTAATTGTCAGCGCAGAGCTTGCACCTAGTTTTATAATAGAATCTTGAGCTGCGGTGAGCTCTGTTTTAGTAGCAATCGCATTGGTAATATCAGCACCATTAGCATCAGCCCCAGCAGTAAAGTTTAATGAGACCTGGTTAGCAGCCCCCGACTCTTCACTGGTCATCACTAAAAAAGTTTCACTGCCAGAGCGCATTAATGTAGCTTTTACACCGCTATTATCTGCATGGCTATTTATAGCACTGGCTAAATCACTTAATTTTGCATCAACACCCAGTGTAGAAAGGTCAACACTGAAAGAATCCCCAGCCAAATCAATATTAAATTCACCATCTGTGCTTAGCGTTTTTGTTGGATCAAAACTTAACGCAACTTGATGCGCCTGCGCTAATTGCTCTACAAACACATCATAATCGCCATTAGTAGCCTTACCGCTTGCCGTTACACTTAAAGCCCCTTCATCGCTTAGTGTTGCACTATTACTAAATAAACTTGTTTCAGTTTTTAATCCTGCTTTTAAGTCTGTATAAAAGCTCGTTAAGTTACTTTTTAGGCCATCAAATGCTTTAATTTTATTAGTAAAATCACTATTTTTATTATTTAAAAGCTGATCTTTTGATGCGCGTTCAATTTGTGTGTACTGGCGTGCTAAATTAGAAGGGTCGATACCTAGTGCCGATAAACTCATTGTATTCTCCAAGTATTTATTTTAATAAATAAAAACTCAGATGAATTTTTATTTATTAAAATAGCTATAAAAAATATAGCTATTTTAATTGTACAAAACTAATTAATTCGTTAATAAACTGAATTATTAACGAAGTAATGAGCCAATCATTTGTGTTGTGCTGTTAGCTGTACTCAACACAGAAATACCTGAGTTCATAAGTAACTGTTGTTTTGTCATATTAGACGTTTCAGCCGCAAAATCAGCATCCATTAGCGTAGACGCTGCTGCTTGGGTATTTTCTTTCATATTAGTTACGTTATTCATTGTATGATCAAGACGATTCATTGACGCACCTAATGCTGAGCGTGCTGAGCCAATTTTTTCTATAAGTCCATCCACTGTATCTACAGCAGTGTTAGAGGCAGTTTGATCTGTTAGATTTGCAACACGGATAAGCTTGTCACCTGCATCCACAAGACCTGTTGTTGTTCCCAATGCAGTATGAATACTTTTAAGCTCAGCACTAATACCAACATCTAATGTTTCTGCCGTTGATGAACCTACTTGAAATGTTACTGGTGCAGCTGTAACTGCAAACTTTCCACCATCTTGTACACCTACAGCGGCTGTAACACCTGCAACTGCAGTAACCGTATCGGCAGCAAGTACTTCTGCATTAAGCAACTTTGTACCACCAAAACTTGTGTTTTCCATAATGCTGGCAAGTTCTTCTTCTAACGCTGAAAATTCAGCATTAATTGCAGTGTACTCTTTTGCATCATTTGTACCATTGGCACCTTGTGTTGCAAGCTCTTTCATACGGTAAGCAATATTGGTCATCTCATCAAACGCACCTTCCGCTGTTTGCATCATCGACATTGCATTATTTGAATTATAAAGTGCCGCGTCTTGACCACGTACTTGTGCATTTAAACGTGATGCTATTTGCAGACCTGCTGCATCGTCTTTTGCTGAGTTAATTTTAAAACCAGACCCTAAACGCTCAAGCGCAGTAGATAAATCGTTATTACTACGACCTAACTGGTTTTGAATTGACATTGATGCCATATTAGATTGAATTGATAAAGCCATGCTTAATTTCCTTTATGTTTTTTTAGTACTATTTACACGTAAAAGCATAAATAGAAGTGACTAATAATTAAGAGCGACCACTTTTAAAAAAAACTAAACTTTATTTACTCTATTTTTGTAATTCAACTAAAAGAAATAAGATTAGTTTGCCGTTTGGTCGTGACGCTCAATTAAGTGAGGGTCACACAAACAAAAACAGCGATGCCAATGGCATCGCTGTTTACAACTCATTCATTAATTTACTAAATAGTTAATTAACGAAGTAACGAGCCAATCATTTGTGTTGTGCTGTTTGCTGTACTAAGCACAGAAATACCTGAGTTCATTAGTAACTGTTGCTTTGTCATATTAGACGTTTCAGCCGCAAAATCAGCATCCATTAGCGTAGAAGCCGCTGCTTGGGTGTTTTCTTTCATATTTGTTACGTTATTCATTGTATGGTCTAGGCGATTCATTGACGCACCTAATGCAGAGCGTGCTGAACCAATTTTTTCTATAAGCCCATCAACTGAAGTAATAGCAGTACCTGAAGTAGCACGATCAGTTAGATCCGTTACGCGTGCATACTCACCCGTTTTAGTTTTAAGAATAGTATGTATTGCATCTACTTCAGCGCCTACAGCAACAGATAATGTTTCAGCAGTTGATGAACCTACTTGGAAAGTAACAGCGCCTGCAGCTGTACTATCGGCAAACTTACCACCATCAGATAGTGCAACAGCATGCACACCAGCCGTTGTTATTGCACCGGTAGTTGCATCTCGCACTTCAGTCACAGCAGTAACAGCAGTGCCCACTTTTGCTTCTAGTAATTTTGTACCACCGAAACTTGTATTTTGCATAATGCTAACAAGCTCTTCTTCTAACGCCGAAAATTCAGCATTTATTGCAGTGTACTCTTTTGTATCATTTGTACCGTTGGCGCCTTGCGTTGCAAGTTCTTTCATGCGGTAAGCAATATTGGTCATCTCATCAAACGCGCCTTCCGCTGTTTGCATCATCGACATTGCATTATTTGAATTATAAAGTGCCGCGTCTTGACCACGTACTTGTGCATTTAAGCGTGATGCTATTTGCAGACCTGCTGCATCGTCTTTTGCTGAATTGATTTTAAAACCAGACCCTAAACGCTCAAGCGCAGTAGATAAATCGTTATTACTACGACCTAGTTGGTTTTGAATTGACATTGATGCCATATTCGATTGAATTGATAAAGCCATGCTTAATTTCCTTTATGTTTTTTTAATACTATTTACACGTAAAAGCATAAATAGAAGTGACTAATCATTAAGAGCGACCATACCCAGAAAAAACTAAACTTTATTTTGATTATTTTTAAAAATTAAGTCAAAGCAGGTAAATAAAAAATAAAGTTATGAAAAATTCTGAGCTTATTGAATGGAAATAGCTATAAAAATAGGAAATTGATATCGCTAAGTTATAGCTTTGATATGTATTTCTATATGTAAAAATTACTATTAATCTGAATTTTGATTGAGAGACTTCAGTGAGAGCAAAGCGGGTTTATGGGTCAATAGAGAGTTTATTGCGAGTAAATTCAACGTTGTCAGCGCTGAATAATCAGCTTGAGGTAGGTTTATTATAAACAGTTCAGGTTAATTAAGAGAGTATTGCACCATATTACGCGTTACATTAGCTTGCGCCATTATAACACTTACACTATTAGCACCGGCACTGAGCATTTGTTGTTTAGCATTACTACTAAGATTTGTAAGCGCTTCACTGTTATCAAGTGAGCTTGCGGTATCTAATTGCTGTAGCTGGGCAAGTAACTGCTGCCTCTTAGCTTGAACTTTCATTAAATTAGCTTTTAAATGGCGTTGTGCGTTTTGTATTCTATCTCTATGCTCTTGAATAGACGCATTTTTATCTGCTATTTTTGCAAGTTCATTTAAAGGGTTATCAATATCATTTAATTGTAATGAAATTGGATTTCCGGCGGCTACGCGCACACCTTGGCCACTAATTACCCATGGTTCTAACAAAGGGCCTGCGTTTTCTTTTTTGGCACTAAAAAGTAATCGATTTTCACGACTCAATTCCACACTGATTTGATGCTGCGAAAATGCACTTTGAACAGCACTAAAGTTAGCACGCTCATCCTGATTGGCAGGTAAACTTAAATTCAATGATTTACCACTTCGTCCCATAAGTAGCTGAATATTTTCATCATGTGGACGTTTACTTATAAGATCCATATTTGCATTAAGCTGGCGTGTAATTGGTCTACTTGGATCATTTGTTCTTAATTGAGCGTCGAGCCCAGAACCTTTTCTACTCGCCGCATTTTGTAACATGGTAATTTGCGAGCTGATACCGCGCTGCTGCATTGCTTGAGGTTTAGTATTAGCGGCTTGCGTATTAAGTTGTTGCGCAAGCCTTTCTAAGCCAATGAATAAATTACGAATGGTTGCTTCACTTTGCTCTGCTTTTGCCAGCTCTTGACTTAAAGCGCCTCGAATTGACCAATTAGTTAATACCTGAACCTGCTCTTGCTTAGCAACAATCTTATTTTTCCAAAGATTATTAGCCGAATCTTTTGAAGATGTAACGACGCCACTAGATTTAGCTGTATTAGCCGGCTCCAGAGATTGAACTTTTTCGCTACTTTTAACGAGCATGGTATGTTCCTGGTATTATAATTAAATATACGAAAACAAAGAGAGTTTACTTACATTTGAATAAACTTGCATTGATGACTCGTAAGCCGCCACTGACTCTTTTAATGATACAAATGCTTCAGGATAGTCTAAAGAGCTTAAATCGTCACGAAGATTAACCGTAAAAGTTTTTATATCTTCATTACTTGTAGTTACTGAGTCAAGTGATGCCATTGTTGCACCAATTGTAGTGACTTGACCACTAATGGTGCTCAAAAATCCTGCAAGCTTATCTATCATCACTCTTGATTGTGCGCCAACGCCACTGGCAGGCGGGTTATTAACATCAACAAGATAATCTTTCATGGCATTTAAAAAGCCGGCACCAGGGTCAAGGGCATCACCAATAATATTATTAATCACACTCGAATCATCAGACACAGATACTTCCCTAACTATGCTATCCCCGCTATAAGCGTAGTTACCTGAACCATCAATTTGAAAAGGCTTATCATCTGTTTTACTCCCAGAGAAGTAATATTTTCCAGCGCTATCTGTCGCATTAAGTAAATCAACAATTGCCGGAAAAGCAATGCTCATATCTTGTCCAAGTGCTTTAATTTCAGAGTCGCCCATAGACGCATCGGCAGCGGTTGTAATTAAGCTCTGCAACGAATAAATTTGATTCACAATACCTGTTAACTGCACTTCTTGTTGACCAAGTGAAAAATTAACCGCATCCATATTAGTTTTATACTGCTCTAGCGAATCAATTTCTGAGCCTAAATTCATCAGCATTACAGTCCCGAGTGGGTCATCTGATGGCTTTAATATTCTTTGATTTGTACCAAGCTGAACAGATTTTTCATTAAAGTTCCCTGCATTAGTTTGGATGTTTTGAATAGAATTTAAATGATATTGATGGCTACTAACTCGCATTATATTTTCCTTTAAAACATTTGCAGTAAAGCATTGAACATTTGATCTGCCGTGCTGATTACTTTGGCGTTAGCGCCGTACATTTGCTGAAAATGCATCAGACTTGCAGCTTCTTCGTCCAAGTTAACGCCGCTTAGGCTATCGCGCGCAGCTATTGCATTTGTGTTTAAACTCGACGCGGTAGCGATACTGGTTTTATTTTGTTTACTCGTAATTGCAAGCTCCCCTACCAGTAAAGTAAATCGCTCTCCTTTACCTGTCATTGCCGACAATATATCAGCAATATTAGAGTTATCACCGGGACCTGTTGTACTGCTATTTTTAAATGCGAGTTCATTTTTACCCATATTAGGATTAATACTTATGCTACCTAACGGGTTTAATGGATCATATTCGAATAAAGGAATACCTGCATTATTATTTAAGTCAAAGCCGGCAGTTAGCGCTGTATTAACATCATCAGCTAAGTCTTTTACTAAGCTATTTAGACTCGCTAATGTAGGTTTTATAATATCTTTTTCTGCGCTGATCAAGCCGCCAAAGTGTCCGCCAACATGTTCATCAAGTTTAAATTCTTGGCCTAAAAAATGACTACTAACGTCTGTATTATTAACCTTTATTGACGCAGCTTTAGTGCCCACAACTAAAGGGGCACCGCTTAACGTGCTAATATCTAAAAGGCCAGAATCACGTTCGACGATAGACACGCCAATATGTTCAGACAATTGGCTGATTAATCTTTCTCGGTTATCTTTTAATTCAGCACTGGGTTGGTTGTTTGCTATTGCTTTACCAATACTGCCATTTACTTGCGCTATTTGCTGGGTAAGCGACGTTACCTCAAGAGACACATTGCTCATTTCTGAGCTCAGTTTTTTTGATTGCCCCTCTAATGCGCCATTTATTTGCGCAAAATCTTGCATTAAACCTTCAGCAGCTGATAAAAATTGTTGACGATATGCTGGCGAGTCAGGTGTCGTTGATGCTGCATTTAATGCATTGCTTAACGTTGTAATTGAGGCGTTTAAATTAAGCGAGTCGGTACCAACAACCTGTTCAATAAAACCTAAATACGTTTGTTTGTTTTTATAGTATGAGGCGTCAGAGTTTGTGCGCCAAATGTCATCATTTAAAAAAGCATCTACGATGCGATCTACCGAAGAAACCTCAACGCCGCCTAATTGAACACCCGTTGTTTTAAACTGTACAGACTGTCGTGAATAACCTTCCACTGCTGCATTTGCAACGTTTTGCCCTGCAACTGTAAGCGCTACATTCGCGGCATTAAGTCCACTTAATGCATTATTTAACATCGACATAATTTAACTACCTAATAGGAATAATATTCAATGATTGAGTAAATGATGCCCCAGAATAAATATCATGACTCTGGGTAGGCTCAACTTTTTCATTGTTCTTATATAATGGATCAGCGACCGCTATTAAGTCTTTCTTAAATGTATTTTCAATAGGTTCTATTTTTTCGTTAAATTGTCTAATAATTGCTTCAGCTAAACCGAGCTCATGTTTAGATGCAAGATGCTGCGCTGTTTGAGCATCGTACATATCTCTAAACTGTGCTTGTTCTTTACTATTAAAAAAGCCATTTTCACCCGACATTGTTTCTGTCGCACTATTCATACTTTTTAAAACAAGTTGTAAAAATATGGCTTCAAATTGCTCAGCAGCTTGTTTGATCCCTTCACTCTCAGTACTATTTTTAGCTATATTAACTACATTAGTTGGGTCGATAGCCAATGATTGCGATAGTGTGTGTGGAGTCTCTATTTTCATTGCGTTATCCCATTAAATAACTAAAAGTTCAGCTTCAAGTGCACCGGCATTATCTAAAGCAATTAATATAGACATTAGCTCTGCGGGCGTAGCTCCAAGTGCATTAACCGCTTTAACAATTTCGTCCAAAGATGTGCCTTCAGGCCATAAAAGCATATTTTTTTGCTGTTGCTCAACGCTAATATCACTGGCTTGGGTAGGCGTAGTTTGTCCATTTGAAAATGGACCTGGTTGCGACACACCTTCTTGTTCACTTATGGTAATCGTTAAATTACCGTGATTAACCGCAGCTTTATGCACTCTCACTGTATCGTTCATTACAACAGTGCCTGTGCGGCTATTAAATACAATTTTTGGTCTCTCAGTACCTTCCTCAACCACAATATCTTGTAACATCGACATAAAAGTATTACGGCTGTTTGCATCACTTGGCGCACTTACCACTAACCGCCCCCAGTTTTCGGCTGTTGCTACGTCAGGGCCAAATACTTTATTTATTGCTTTTACTACATTGCGGGCAGTTTGATAATTTGGCGCTTTTAAGTTTAATACAACATCGGGCTGAGTTTTAAACATATCCACAACGCTGCGTTCAATAATAGCGCCATTTGGAATAAGCCCTGAGGTAGGAACATTGACTGTCACCGATGAGCCATTTTTACCGCTGGCATTAATCCCCCCCACAACAAGGTTACCTTGTGCCAGTGCATAAATTTTGCCATCAACACCTTTTAATGGCGTTAACATTAAGCTGCCACCGTGTAAGCTTTTAGCGTCGCCTAAAGAGTTAACTGTTACATCAATTAATTGGCCTGGGCTTCCCATAGGAGGAAGTGTTGCATGCACTGCAACGGCGGCAATATTTTTTGATTTTGGTAAACTTTTTTCATCAACCGAAACACCAAATTGCTTTAGCATATTGCTCAATGACTGACCCGCAAATTTAACTTGTGCTTTATCACCGGAGCCCGGCAAACCTACCACTAAACCATAACCTACTAATTGATTTTCGCGAACGCCTAATACATCCACCATATCTAATAATGGTCTAGCTTTAGCTGCATAACTAACCTGTGGTACAAAGCCTGTGAGGCTAATTAATAGTAGTAATAAATATCTCATTAAAACCTCAGTCGTCACTAGAATGGATTTAAAAATCGAGTAAACAGTGTAGTAAACCAACCTGGTCTATTCGCATCAGCCAATGTGCCTCTGCCTGTATAACTGATCTGTGCCTCTGCTATTCGCAAAGAAGACACTCTATTGCTTACATCAATATCAGCAGGGCGAACTAAACCTTCAATCTCGATATATTCATCGCCTTGATTTAGTTTTATTTGTTTACGCCCTTTTATTACTAATGAGTTATTTGATAAAACATGCTCAACCCGAACCGTTATAGAACCGCTAAGAAAGTTTTGCTGACTTGCACTGCTTTCACCATCAAATTTAGTACTTGAGCCAACACCTAACTTTAAATCGGTGACATTTAAGTTACCAGCAACAGGAACACCGACATCAAAATCAGTTTTTTTGTCTAAGCTCGAATCAGAACTTTTACTTGATTGAGTTCGCTCGTTTAAAACAACCGTTAAAATATCACCAACTCTGTACGCGCGTTTATCGGAATAAAGCGAAAACATGTAATTATCTTGAAATAAGCTGCCATCTTGATGGTTTAAACCTTCTTGATAAGACTCTTGGCTGATCTCGTAATCTTTACGTGTTTTCTTTTTTTTGTTTTGAGGGCATTTAACTTCGCCATAAACAACTTCGCATTGAATAAACTCTCTGTTGTAGGGTGCATTACTGCACCCTGCCAACAACAAAAACACGATTAAAAAAGCTAACTTATTCATAATTATACGTTTTGATTTATAAAGCGTAACATTTCATCCGCAGCTGAAACGACTTTAGCATTCATTTCATAAGCACGCTGTACAGCAATCATACTGACCATTTCATCAACAACACTCACGTTAGAGCCTTCAATAGTGAACTGTTGTAAAGCACCAAACGCCTCTTCACCAGGTATTCCTTCTACTGGCTCACCTGACGCTGCGGTTTCACGGTATAAGTTACCACCTAAGCTTTGCAGACCCGCAGGATTGGCAAAATTAACCGTTAATAGTTGACCTAACTCAACTGGCTGCGCTTCTTTACCAACAATAGCTGTAATTGACCCATCCGTGCCAATAGACACTTTTGTTGTTCCCTCTGGAAGCGCTATATTTTGCGCCAAAGGTAAACCATTGCTGTTAACTAGTAATGATTCTGAATTAAGCTGAAACTGGCCATTACGAGAGAACAAAAGCTCTCCATCTGGACTTTCGATTTGAAAAAAACCTTGTCCTGCAATTGCAACATCAAGTTGATTACTTGTTGTTTCAAAGCTTCCTTCAGTAAATTCTTTTTGAGTGCCGTTAATTCGAACACCAGTACCAACTTGGATACCTGAAGGCAGCTGATTTAAATCATCTGCTTGAGCGCCTGGTTGTTTTTGTACTTGGTAAAATAAATCTTCAAATACGGCTCTGTCTTTTTTAAAACCTGCGGTGCTTACGTTAGCTAAATTATTAGAAATAGTGGTCATTCTAAGATCTTGAGCTGCAAGACCTGTTTTACTTACCCATAATGCTGAATTCATGATTAACTCCCTCTTTCTTTTTATCCACGTTCGCTAATAAGTTTATTGCCGCTGGTTGCGAGCTCGTCTGCCGACTTCATCATTTTTACGTTCATTTCGAATTGGCGGCTAATATTCATTGTTTTTATCATTTCGGCTACCGCGTTTACATTAGAGCCTTCGAGCGCGCCGGTTCTTACTTTAATTGTATCGTCGGCTTCAAGTTGTTGTAAATCAGGACTTCTTAGTAACCCATCAGGGCCTTTAACTAAGTTTCCGTCAGTACTGGCGAGCTTAATTCGGGCATCTTCTGCAATAACCCCACCGCCAATTGGCGTAAGGTTAATTATACCGTCAGAGCCAATCTCAATTTCGCCAAACTCAGGTAGCTGTACATCGCCCCCATCACCTTGCAAACGACGACCATTGACAGTTACAAAACCGTCGGCATCAACAAGTAAGTTACCAGCTCGGGTATAGGCTGGGTTCCCATTATCATCCATTACTTCAAGGTAACCACCTTCACTTAAAGCAATATCTAAATTACGCCCCGTATCCATCACAGGACCAGCCGATAAATCAGTGGTAACAGGAGTCAATTGAGCAAGGTAACGGGTTCTAAATCCACCACCTTGAACCATCATAGATTGAGCTTGTTCTATATCAGCTTTAAACCCAGCCGTACTGACGTTAGCCAAATTATTAGCGGCAACACGTAAGGCTGTATTATTTAGTTCAGCACCAGAAACTGCGGTATAAATTAATTTTTCCACAATCAGCTTCCTTAAGTGTTACTAAACAAAATTTGCATCATTTCATCAGCGCTGCTAATTGTTTTAGCATTTGCCTGATAATTTTGCTGAAACGACATTAAGCCAACTAATTGCTCACTAATATCAACATTCGATCCCATAAATGAACCCGAAAGTAATTTACCTAGAGAACCGCTATCTGGCTCACCGTAAAGTGCACTGCCCGACTCTTCAGTTTGATACCACACAGTATTACTGCCTTGCTCTAACCCATCTACGTTTGCAAATGAGGCTAAAACAACTTGCCCTTGTAATTTAGATTCACCGTTAGTAAACGTTGCAAATACTTTACCGTCATCGCCCACAGTAACACCAGAAAATGCACCGGATGTATAACCATCTGCGTCATTTTCATTAACACTAAAGCTAGAGCCAAATTGAGTTGTACCATCAAATTTAAGGTTTATGGCTAAAGCGGCAGCACCAGTACTTATTTCAGCATTTGTAGTTGCAGTAGCGCCCGCAACACCAACAGATAAGTTGACAGCTCTTACATCCGGTGTTGTCGAATAAGGGATCATTTGACCGTTTGTATCAAATTTTATAGTTAAAGTACCAGCGGCCACTGTAGTAGCTGTACCTGTTCCATCATCAACCGATTGAGTTCCTGTTGTTGCACCCGTTGCAGCTAATTGCGCTTGAGTTAAAGGCTTTCCATCTAAAAAGAACATGGCTTGCCATTCATTACTACCCGTGTGATTAAAGTACTGGGTCATCACATGGCTATTGCCTAATGAGTCAAACACTTCGGTTGATTGAGAAAAGTTATACTGGCTACCATCTTTAGGATCGAAAAGAGCCGGTGCAACAGGGTATGAAATTATATCACTTGCTGAACTTAAATTACCGTTAAAATCAATAGAGGTACTTGCTTGAGCTGGAATATTAGACGCTTCAATTTTTAAATCGGTTAAAACACCCGATACAATTGTCGTCTCCCCACCTGCGGCTTCAGATACGCCAAACCCTTGCAATGTGGAGCCATTCGCATTGACGATATTCAGATTATTATCTAGCGTAAATTGACCTGCTTGGGTATAAGCCGTGCGACCATTTTCTGATATTGCAAAAAAGCCTTGTCCATCAATTGCAATATCAAGCGCATTACCAGTACGAACAATTTCACCGCCCGTTACAAAATCTTCTTTAATATTAGTAACTTTAACACCACCACGCTGACCACCGTTGTAAACAGCAGCAAACTCGGCCGTATTATTTTTATATCCTGCAGTGCCAGAGTTTGCGATGTTATTACTTGTTACTTCTAAGCCGGTTTGTGTACTTTTAAGGCCACTAAGACCTATATTGAACATAGACATATTGTTTATTCCTTTTTTAGTTTTACTTATGCCAGTTGATTAATTTCAGTGAGACCAAAATTACCCAAACCATCAACTTGTAATAAAATATCTTCTGGTGTTTTACCAACCGATACTCGCTCAACATTCCCGCTTAGCCATGTATCGAGCTGCTTTGGAATGCCTGATGTTGTTGCATAAGCCCTAACAGCGTATCCACCTGCGTCTTGGTTATCAAACGCAAAACGAAGTGCACCCACGCCAGAATATGGCAGGTTTTTCTCTTCTATTAGCTCACCATTTTGGTTGTATAACTGAACAGTAACCGAATCTGCTGGTGTATCTAAATTGACTAACCCTGCAACAGTACCGTCTTGCTCTAACGCCACACTGTTTGCTTTAACATCAACAGACTGACCAACCATGCCCGTTGCTTCAAGCACAGTTAAACTGCTCATATAATCGAGCCCTGTGCTGGTGTTTTGTCTAATACCTTGTAGTGATTCAACATTTGAAAACTCAGCGAGCTGGCTTACATAAGCCGTACCATCCATTGGTTCTAATGGATTTTGATTACTAATTTGAGCAACAAGAAGTTCTAAAAACATCGTCGACATTTCTGCTGATGAACTATTACCTGAAATGTTAGTTTTGCTATTAACAGCATCTTGCGCATTTTGATTGGTTGTATTCACTTGCATTTTATTATTGTCCTAATTTTAGAATACTTTGCTGCATACTATTAACGCGCCCCATTACCTCAACAGACGTTTGGTAGCTACGACTTGCTGACATCATATCGGCCATTTCTTCAAGCACGTTCACATTAGAATAAAAAACATAACCATCACCGTTCGCAATAGGGTTATTTGGCTCATAACGCTGTTCAACCGTTCGGTTAGATTCGGTAATACCCAAAATATCTACTGATGCTGAAATAGATTGACCATCTTGTGTTTGTTTATATAGAGCCGAAAATACGGGTTTAAGCGCTTTATATGCGTCGGCTTCTGAGCCTGCTGCCGTATCGGCATTTGCTAAGTTAGAAGCAATCGTATCAAGACGAATAACCTGAGCACGCATTGCGCTGCCGCTTGCATCGTAAATTGAGTTAAAAGACATTACACATCTCCTTTAATAACTTTATACAAACCATTTATTTTCATATTTAAAAAAGTCATGCTGGTTTGAAAGTCCATGCTGTTATTCGCAAACTTTGCTTGTTCAATATTAAGCTCAACCGTATTACCGTCACTTGATGGTTGATAAGGTACACGGTATTTTAGTTGTTCTGCCTGAGCACCCATAAAGTCAACATTTCGATTTTGTGAAATACTTGATGAAACGTCATTCATAATTTGACGATAATCAACATCTCGAGACTTAAATCCCGGTGTGTCTACATTTGCCAAATTACTTGCTATTATTTCGGCACGATCTAGCCTTAGCTGCATTGAAAATGGATGAACGCCTAACGCCTTATCAAATAGTTCCATGTTGCCTCTACTTTTTGATTCTTGTATGCTCACACATTCGCATACTTCTACCTGTTGCAGCTTCTACTACAACCTTTATGCCAACTTTATAAAAAACTAGGAATCAATGACTTACATAAAAAACAACCTCACCCGCCAATGCAAAGCGGAAGCTAAACTTCCTCAAGGGAAGTTTGTTTTTTTCCGTGTGTTTTTTATACTTGTTTTTTTTAGTACGCAACAAAGTGCGGCAAGTAACATTAATTTTGATAAGCAGATACATACCTACCTACAAAAAGAAATTGATTCTTATCTCGCATCAATCGGCTCAAATAAACAACAACAAAAAATTAAGCTCTTCATTCCAAAAGGGAGTACTAATTTAAATTGTGAAAACATGCTAATTAGCCGTTCAAAAAAAGAAGACCCGCCTGCGGGGCGAATTAGCCTTACAGTCCAATGTGAATCACCAAAATGGAAGTTTAGAGCAAGCGCTAAAGTAAATTTATGGATTGATCTTGTTGCAGCTAAAAGAAACCTAAGCAGGGGCGAGTTACTTACCGCTGATCTTTTACACTACAAAAGCACAGATGTAAGTAAACACTTACATTCAACAGAAGCAAAAATAAAACCATTAGTTGGCATGACGGTAAAGCGAGAAATAAAAAAAGATGATATTATTTCGCGCCGCCATTTAGAAAACATGTATTTAGTAAATAAAGACGAGTTTATTTTATTACAAGTAAATACCGCTAGTTTTTCAGCTAATGTAAAAGCTGTTGCACTACAAGATGGGCAGTTTGGTGAAATCATCAATGTTAAAAATCTATCTTCAAACAAAGTTGTTCAAGGCAAAGTAATTGACAAGAGAGTTGTAGAAGCTATTTTTTAAAAATTATTAATAAAAAAGTTAAGTTAAAAGTATTATTGGTCGCTACCTATATTTATGCAGGTATGAACAATTTTAAATATGATGAGTAACCCAGTATGAATATAACAAATGCACCCGCTTTACACGTTGAACAAAGCCAGAAGTTAACTTCTCGCTCTGCAACGCCAAGCACGCAAGAGCAAAAACCTAATCACGCTCCTGAAAAAAACACCAGTGAAGTCAGTGCGCTTAGTAAATCTATAGACTCTACATTTGAAAGCCTATCGTCTCAGCCTGATGTAGATATGGAAATGGTTGCTAAAGTTAAAGCCGCAATCGCTAATGGTGAATTTCAAATAGATATTGATGCAACCGTTAATGCCCTTGTTGAGCTACATAAATAATGACCATAAGCACGTTAAAAGAATATATAGTTAGCCTAAAAAACGACATTAAAAAGCTCGATGCATTAATTGTATTTCTTGAGTCTCAGTACGTATTATTAAGCCAGCGCGACATACAGCTTGAAGAACATAATATTAAAATGCTGAAGCTTTTAGATAGTCTCAATGATTCGCATACTAAGCGTGATGCATTTTTAGTGAGTTTAGGCTTACCTAGCGGTAAGGAAGGACTAACTCAATTAAGAAGTAAACTACCTAGTGATGTAAATGCAATCACCAACAAATTATTGCAAGAACTAGAAATAAAAACGAAAACATGCAAAATGATGAACGAACGTTCTGGGCAATTACTCTCAAGCCAACGTCGATTGATGCAGCGCTTAACGGGTGGCGAAAACAAACAAGCCTATCCAGAAATGCAATTATAATAAACGTTTAGTTACGGCTTAATTCGAAACGCATGTTATAAACGTTTCATATATCCCTACTGTATACTTTAAATGCAACTCTTTGCTTACCCAGCCCAATTAAGATAGAAATTCTCTCATCACATTTATAGCAAAAACATCACCCTAATTTCATTCACTAATCTAGGGATAAACGGCATCAAGCTTGTACCCACTATGTTCACAAGGATGTATTTAAGTGTATAATTATAAAACATTTATATAATATGGACTTTAAATAATGAATAAAATAAAGTTACTCTTACCTCTTTTCGGAATCCTAGCTATAGAGGCTGCAAATGCTAGTATTAATATTAATATTAGCCCTATCGGTAGTACTGAAGTTGTCAGCGGTGGTGGTGATTTAATGTTTAGTTTGAAAATTACTAATGAATTTTCAGTAACTAAAAATGTAGATTATTTTAGCTACTTAATATTTCCGGATAGTAAACATTACAATATTGATGCACCACTAGAACAAACATTATCACCTGGTGAGCAGTACGAACCATCTAAACGTATTTTGAATATACCCAATTGGTTTCCAGGTGGTAATTATACCTACAGATTTTCTACTCAAGACCGTTCTACAGGAAAAATAAATTTTCAAGAATTTAAATTCAGTAAACAAACAGACGGAATTCGTCTGTTTGGTCATGGAGTATTTCAAACTTGTGCTATGGATTCATTAGGATTAGAGTGTTGGGGCGATAGAGGTAAATATGTAGATCAGGGGCAGTACAGTATCCCTGTACTTTCAGAAATTGAAGAAGTATCTATCGGCGGCGGGTTTAATTGCGTATTAGAAAAAGGGAAAAGTAGACCTCGCTGTTGGGGTAAAAATGATATACGTACTTCTGCGCCGAGCCTAAATAACCCAAGAAATATAGTATCTGGCGATGCACATTCTTGTGCCATTGTTGATTCAGTAAAAAAAGTAGAATGCTGGGGCTACTCCCCTGATGGAGAAGCTACGCCACCGTCAACGTCTTTAAACAACCCGATTCAAATTACGACCTCTGATTCTCATAGTTGCGCATTGAATCAGCCCGCTTCTGGAAGTAATTTTGTCAAATGCTGGGGTTATAGGGATTATATAAATGTTCCTAGTCAAATTAATCCAACTTATATTACTAGCGGTGGTCGTGCTTCATGTATGATAGACGAAGGTCAAGTTATTTGTTGGGGGACTGGGCCTGTGAGCTCTCCCCTTTTAGATAACCCAACATCGCTTGTAGTCCATAATTCAGAAGCATGTGCGATTGACAATAACGGTCTAATTTGCTGGGATAGTACGGCTGAAAATATCACTGATATTGATGATATTAGTGGGCTATCAAATCCTACCCAGATAGTTCTCAGCTATGGTTATAAATGCGCTGTAGATGATGGGGGTGTTAAATGTTGGGGTAAAAACGCAAATAAAGACACCATACCGACTAGATTTATCATACCATCGTCATAAATATTTTTATGACTAAATAAGTGAGGCTTGCATAAATTTGTTAGTCTCATTTATTTTAACAACTCTAATCTTACTGAAATTAAACTAAAGAGCTACTCTAATTGAACAAACAAAGTGGACTCCCATACTTTACTAGACAGCAAATGAGTTAGATTGTAACTTCAACTAGGGGTGTTTATGAGCAAAGGAAAACAGTATACACAAGAATTTAAAATTGAAGCAGTTAAACAAATCACAGAACGTAGTTATTCAGTTGCTACCTTTGCCTTAAATTTATATATAAGATAATTCCATATCTACTTTTATTACGTCATTTTTAATAGCCCACTGAAAGGCATCACTATTTTCAATAAACGATCTAAAACAATTAACTTCACTTAACGCAGAGCACCATTCACTAGTTATTGAAAGCGCAAACGCAGCCTCGCTTGGTGAAAATTTAAAAATAATTCTAAGCTGTTGCATAGCATCCGTAGCTTCGTCTATATCATCTAAATCAGGAATAACTTGGCGTGTAATATCAACAATAAAGTAGTCTTTACTCAAGCTGTCTCGTCCGCACTGAAAAAGGAGCATATCGCCGTCATTTTCTAAAACAGTGTTTTCAATTCTGTAGTTCTCATACAAATCAACAACCAGTTTAATTAACTGTTGAATATCATTCTTTTTATAAAATTCAGAATTTTCAATTTTAAGTTTTATATCTTCTATTTTCATATTCCCTCCTAACTTGATTATGTTTTAATAACACCTAATTTATCAATACCCTACATGTTATTTAGGTTTTTTATTGGCAAATATTCTTTCGTATTAATAACTCCAAAATCTACAAAGTTAATCAGTTGTCCCAAGTACAGCTATTAAAACACCTGAACGTGCGAAAATGCTTCCACCTTGTGAAGTTAATAAATAAAACTCAGCTATTCCACTTAATACTTATGATGCAAAAGAAGCTAAAATAAGCAAATATATTTTTTCTTCATAGCAAGTTTCTTAAACACTACCCACTGCTTATAGGAATAAATAGCTTATTTCACCTACGCCTATAGCCATAACAAATACTGAATTAACAAACTAAACCAACATTTTGTCGTTTCTTTTAAATGACTTAACAATTTGAATCTAGGCAAGTAAATTAGCTTTTAATACAATTTTAAACACTAAAAAGCGAGCCTAATTAGACTCGCTTATACTGTAACTAATCGCCTAATAATATTATTAGCCCGTAAATTTTGGCTAGTTTTAAACGCTATAAAGATTAACAATAAATATAAAATTTATTGCTCCAAATATAAGAGAAGCTAATACATTTAAGTAAATTCGAGCGTTGTATTTCTTCAATAATCGCTCTTTAACTAACGTGATTGGAATCAAAACTAAGCACAAATAAGCAAACCAAGGGGATACGAATATATCCGCTAAGTTAGATTGCATCAAAGGAACATTATTGCCATATATTGAATTGCTTATTACTTCAAAGTGCTCGCGATCAAATGCTATTGCCGAAATTCCAAACAATAAAATTATATGGGTAAATAGCAAAGCAAAATTCAGACCCTGCTTCCAGAGGTAATCTTTTTTTGTTGGGGATGAAGTAACCACGATATTGTTCCCTAGCCGCTTTTATTGTTATAACAGCACACATTACTAAAAATTTAAAAACGAATGTTTTTATATTAGCATTGATGTGTTTAGTAATATACGGCGCCAACAATTACGCTTTAAAAACTCATATGCTGTTCTATTAACTAACATAATAAAAGCTATTGTTTCTTAGTTTGGAAATCTTATCTACAGATGCACACTTTACCATTTTCAACTTGATAAAGGTTAAACTTATCAATAAATTGGTTATAACCCAGAATTTTAAAGCTAAAGGGATCAGCTTGAACAATGATATTTTCTCTAAAATAAACATTATTTTTATCCTTTGATATAGAGAGACCTAGTATCTTAAAGGAAGCAACGTCAGCAGATAAAATTTCTTTATCAATAAAAAACACTCGCTTTAAATCCATTGCATAAACTTCATCTTGAAATATAGTTTCATCAGCATTTAAAAGTAGATGCTTTTCATTATGGTAGATGTTTTTTATATCTTTTTGAAAAAATGAGTTAACAACTGTATAAGAAGGTGCATCAGCTTTAGCTATGCGCAACCCTTTGTAGTAGACAAACTGATGATCTTTTAAAATATCATCAGTTAATAGCACCATTTGACTAATTTCGATCTCCAGTGGAGTGCATTGGTAGTAAAGTCGCTTGGTATCATGAATAATATTATAATTTAAAATATGAAGTGTGCAGGGATCCAGTCCATCTAAACGAATTTCATTACAAAAAGCCGCTTTATCATCACTTGAAAAACCATATTTCAAAAACCTAAATGTTTTGGGGTTAGCGTCCTTTATTACTGTGTTATAAAAGTAGACTAAATTATTGGTTTTTAAAATAAACTCGTTAACGATAACAAGTTCATCACTGTCAATATCACTTATAATTTCTAGTTCTTCAGAATACTCCTCAATCAGATAAATATTATTTTGATCTTTAAAACGTAGACTATCAAGCATTGTAAAAGACCTTGGAGTGCCCCCATCTATAAACTGGTCTTTATAATATAGGTTATCTTTGGATGCATAAAAGTTACCATAGAGTCTATGCCAATCGACTGAACTTGCTCCCCTTATTGGGCCTTTATCAGATATCATCTTTTCATCTACAATCAACAGATCATAAAAAGGTTTAATGTAGTTATAGGTACCTTTATAAACTATTTTATTTTGGTAAAAAATATGTATCTTATCTTTAGCCCACATCGAATTAATAGAAATAAATGATGCAGGATCTGCAGATAAAGGATATGAACAATTTTGCCAATAAATAACCTCATTTGATAAAAAATAATGATCATACGCGATAAAATCATCTTTACTGGTTGCAATTTGCTCTAAGAAAATATCGTTTAGGTAGACTCCATTCCTATCAGCTACATATAAATCAGAAATATACTGAAAGCTACTTGAGTCTAATATAGATATTCGCTTTCCAGAACGATATACCCAATTATCATCTACAGCAAAGTTACTATTAATTAAACGAAATGAAGCGCAGTCAACACCATAAATCACTTCACCTAGGTAGTAAATTGTACTATCGTCTTTACAATAATATTCAAACGCATCACAATCCTTACCGTCGATGATTTCAAAAGAATCAGGTAACGCTCCTTCAATGATTTCAGCTAAATTATAAACATGATTTTTATCTTTAGCTAAGGTAGTTGAAATAACTTCGAATGAATCGACATCAGCTTCAGAAATAAGCTTATCTCCACACACAACTGAATGCTTATCCTTAGCATAATTAAAATGTAGAACCATAAAGGTATCGATTGCAAGGCCTGGCAATGGCCTATCGTAGTAAAACAGTTGGCCGTCGTCACTATAAAACCCTGTTTTTTGCTTAACGCTATACGAAAAAAGAAATTCGTGAAAATATAAAGAATGTTCTTTTTCATCTATTTCGAGTATATACCGAGCACCTTCCCCCTGTTTAAGTAACGCTTTTTTACCATAAAGTAAACGGAGTGTGTATCGAGGTTGATCTTGGGGCTCTTTACTTAAAGTACAGTCTATTTTTTGTCCACACATTTTTCCATCAATTAAGACAGACTGTATAGCTTCTTCTGAATCACATGATTTAAAGATAAGACCCTCTGTTGTGCGAAGACAAGTTTTACCATCGTTCCAATAATAACCAAGCGTATCAGGAGAGAAATCAATAATGGAATCTTGGGCAGTCTCATATAGTACACAGTCATCTGACATTATAGTTATATCTAAGGGTAGCGTCGGATGAACATGAAGACCTGATAAAATGCTAACAAATTGATTATCGAATAAATCTAATTCGAGATAGTAATCAGTGTAGAAAAAGTAATTCATAAAACTCCATTTTTATTACTCTTGAACTAAAGCAGTAAGTGCATAACTTGCATTGACAATAAAAATAGTAAGTTGAATATACAGTGATAGCATTTTCTCTTGCAGAAGCTACGATAATAGAAACATATAAACAACAGACCTACATACAACGATGCCAGATATACACCTTAAAGAAAACAGGCTGAGAAAAAATTAAATGACTAAATAGCCCGTATTCCATTTAATAAATTGAACTAAATGTTTGTTCCGAGAGCCGAATTTTTGACTTAGCACGATTGAATAAATAAGGAATAGGCATGGTAAATTAGCTAATTTTTTTGGAGGGCGTTAACAGCTTTATTTGCTAATTAAAAGCAGTTAAATCGGGCTTTGTTTTAAGCATCCTGATATCTGTTGGGTTTCATGCTGTTGACCAAATGCTCGATGATAAAAAACTCTGGCACGATTTTATAGGCGGGGTCTCTGTTGATTTAGCAATTGCTGCCGCATCATCAGGTATTGCTTGGGCAGGTGTCTCTTCTTTAGCTGGCACAGCTGCAGTTGGTCCAATTTTGGCAGTAATTATTGTAAGTTCAGCTATAGCCTCACTAGCATATAATTTTATTGACACAAAGACCTTAACTAAGAAATTAGCAACTAGTTTAAGGATTGCTGAAAGTAATGCGAAAAATAATTTACAAAAAATACACAATAACTTACGAGATGCTAGTAATATGTATGAGGAAAATCCTATAAAATTTATGCATAACCTCTTTGCAATACCTTATTTAAAAAATGATTAATGGTAATTTAATGAAATCTGAAAAATTAACGTTAAGTAAAAATATAAAGGGTATTGTTTTATTTGCTTTCTTCTTTGTGCTCACCATTACTCTACCTATGATCTCATACAGTGAGGTGACACTCGTTTTTGCAGCTTTGAATCAACATCAGCTAATTTTTGAAGAGAAGAGTTTTGGTGCGAGTTTAATTTTAGGCACGCCAGTGCTTGCAATGCTCACTCGACTGATATTCTTAAAAGTAAGAAATATTGAAATAAAACCAGAGCTTCTAATTAGATGGTATAAGCTCTGTGGGATTACTTTAATTTTACTATTAATTTCAGTTCCTACTTATACTTACTTTATTGAAAGTAAAATTAAAAGTGAAGGCTACACTACTTGTAATTCCTATAGCACCTCTAGGGGGGCAGATATTTGGGTTACCTCTCAACACTACTGCATTGAAAAAGGTTATAGAGTCAGCGAAGAAATAACAGATTGGTTAAAACAACAAACGACTGAGCCAACACCAGAAGATGTTATAAAAAAAGTAGATGAGCTACTCGCTAATAACCCTTAAAGATTTTTTATGTGTAATTTAAAAAACGAGCCTAAATCGGCTCGTTTTTGTTTTACTGATAGCTGACAGCTAAAAACTGACCGCTGCTCTTTTATTCTGGCTCATACCCCAAATTAGGCGATAACCACCTTTCAGCTTCTGCGAGCGTCATATTAGTTCGCTTAGCGTAGTCTTCTACCTGATCCTTTTGCACTGCGGCTACTGCGTAGTATTTAGCCTCAGGGTGCGAGAAGTACCAACCTGAAACAGCAGCGCCTGGCCACATGGCGTATGAGCTGGTGAGCTGCATGCCAATGCGTTTTTCGGTATCGAGCAACTGCCAAATTTTCTTTTTCTCGGTGTGCTCTGGGCACGCTGGGTAACCTGGCGCAGGGCGAATACCTTGGTAGTTTTCGCGTATTAGCTCATCGTTTGCTAGGTTTTCGTCTGGTGCAAAACCCCAATACTCTTTACGTACTTTTTCGTGTAGGTATTCTGCAAACGCTTCGGCGAGCCTGTCGGCTACGGCTTTAATCATTATTTTATTGTAATCGTCTTGCTGTGCGTCAAACGCATTTGCTAAGTCGTCTTCTTCTAAACCGCCCGTTACTGCAAACGCGCCAAAATAATCTGGTGTACCTTTGGGTGCTATATAGTCGGCTAGGCAGTAGTTAGCAAAGTCGGTTTTTTCGGTTTGCTGGCGTAAATGGCACGAAGTAGTTAATACTTCTTTGCGTGTTTCGTCGGTGTATATTTCTATATCGTCCCCAACACGGTTAGCCGGGAATAAACCAATTACACCAAGTGGTTGCAAACTGCCTGCTTTTTCAAGGTCGTCTAACATATCGTTAGCGTCTTTAAATAAGCTTTGCGCTTGCTCGCCTACTACTTCATCGTCCATTATGCGCGGGTATTTACCGGCGATTGACCACGTCATAAAGTATGGCGTCCAATCTATGTATTTACGCAAAGTGGCAATTGATACGTTTTTAAACTCGATCACGCCAAGCTTTTTAGGTACTGGTGGTGTGTAGTTATCCCAATCAAGCTTTGCTGCGTTATCGCGTGCGCGCTGGATTGTAACAGGCTTAGAGCGTGGCTTTTTGCGCGCTTGTTGCTCGCGCACTTTTACATATTCAGCTTGGGTTTTAGCTAAAAAATCAGGCTTAATGTCTTTCGATAATAAATTAGATACTACACCTACCGCACGGCTGGCATTACTTACATACACTACGCCTTTATCATATTGCGGCTCAATTTTTACTGCGGTGTGCGCTTTAGAAGTAGTAGCACCACCAATGAGTAACGGCAGTTCAAAACCACGGCGTTTCATTTCTTTTGCTACGTGTACCATTTCGTCAAGCGATGGGGTAATTAAGCCCGATAACCCAATAATATCGGCTTTTTCGTCGATGGCGGTTTGTAGTATTTTATCGGCAGGTACCATTACGCCTAAATCAATAACTTCGTAGTTATTACATTGCAATACCACGCCTACAATGTTTTTACCTATGTCGTGCACGTCGCCTTTTACGGTCGCCATCACTATTTTACCATTGGTTGAACCTTCTTCTTTTTCAAGCTCAATGTATGGGTCTAGGTAGGCCACGGCTCGCTTCATTACGCGCGCCGATTTAACCACTTGTGGTAAAAACATTTTACCTGCGCCAAATAAATCCCCTACTACGTTCATGCCGTCCATTAACGGCCCTTCAATTACGTGAATAGGTTTAGCTGCTGCGGCGCGGCATTCTTCGGTATCTTCATCTATAAAGGTAGTAATACCTTTAACAAGTGCGTGCTCAAGGCGTTTTGCAACAGGCCATGTGCGCCACTCTAAATCTTCTACTCGCTCGGCTTGCGCCATACCCGAGTATTTTGGTGCAAGCTCTACTAAACGCTCGCCTGCGCCTGAGTCGGTGTTAAGTATTACGTCTGTAACGGCTTTGCGTAGTTCTTCTGGTATATCATCGTAAACGGCTAGTTGCCCCGCATTTACAATACCCATGTCCATACCAGCTTGAATAGCGTGATATAAAAACACCGAGTGAATAGCTTCACGTACGGGGTTATTACCCCTAAACGAAAACGATACGTTTGACACCCCGCCCGACACTTTACAGTGCGGTAAGTTTTGTTTTATGCGGCGCGTGCCTTCAATAAATTCTACGGCGTAGTTGTCGTGCTCTTCAATACCGGTGGCTACGGCAAATATATTAGGGTCGAATATAATATCTTCTGGCGCAAAGCCAATGTCTTCTACCAATATTTTGTAACTGCGTGCACATATTGCGAACTTACGGTCGGCAGTATCGGCTTGTCCCTCGGTATCAAACGCCATTACAACGGCAGCTGCACCAAAACGTTTTATTATTTTAGCTTGGCGAATAAACGGCTCTTCACCTTCTTTTAGTGATATTGAGTTAACAATGGCCTTGCCTTGAATACACTTTAAGCCTGCTTCTATTACTTCCCACTTTGAGGAGTCGACCATAATGGGCACTTTAGAAATATCAGGCTCTGAGGCTATTAAGTTTAAAAACTTAACCATGGCGGCTTTTGAATCCAACATGGCTTCGTCCATGTTTATATCAATAACCTGTGCGCCGTTTTCAACTTGTTCGCGGGCAACGGTTAGCGCGGCTTCAAAGTCTTCTTCCATGATTAGGCGTTTAAACATGGCCGAACCGGTTACATTGGTACGCTCACCAACATTAGTAAATACTGCTATTTGCTGTGTCATGCTGGCTCCTTAATTTAAGTTACAGGCTTCAAGGCCTGATAAACGCATACGTACTTCAAGCTCAGGTAAAGGACGAGGTTTAACACCTTCAAGCCCTTTTGCAAACGCGCGAATATGCGCAGGCGTTGTACCGCAGCACCCGCCTACTATATTAATAAAGCCCGATTTACCCCAATCGATAATTTCGGCTGCCATTTCAGGCGCTTCTAAATCGTATTCACCAAACTCATTTGGTAAGCCCGCATTAGGGTGTACCGACGTAAAGGTTTCGCACACGCGCGATAACTCTTCTACATACTGGCGCAGTAAATCTGGACCAAGCGCGCAGTTTAGGCCGATTGATATAGGCTTAATGTGACGAATAGAGTTATAAAATGCTTCGGTTGTTTGCCCCGAAAGCGTACGACCAGAGGCGTCGGTAATAGTGCCCGAGATCATAACTGGTAATGTACGCCCAGCTTGCTCAAAGGCTTCTTCTACTGCGAATGAGGCTGCTTTTGCATTAAGCGTATCGAATATAGTTTCGATTAGTATTAAATCAGCGCCGCCTTCCATTAATGCAAGGGTAGACTCAACATACGCAGTAACGAGTTTATCAAAGGTAACGTTACGATAACCCGGATCGTTTACGTCTGGCGAAATTGAACACGTTTTAGATGTCGGCCCTAAAACACCGGCTACGTAGCGCGGTTTTTCTGGCGTTTTAGCTGTAAATTCGTCGCAAATGGCGCGTGCTAATTTGGCCGACTCTAGATTTATTTCACGACTTAGGCTTGCCATATCGTAATCTTCCATCGAAATAGTGGTCGAGTTAAACGTATTGGTTTCGATAATATCGGCGCCCGCTGATAAAAAACCACGATGAATATCGGTGATTAAATCGGGCTTGGTTAGGCTTAATAAATCGTTATTGCCTTTAATTAATACATGCCAGTCTTTAAAACGCTCGCCGCGATAGCCTTCTTCTTCTAGCTTATGATCTTGGATCATGGTGCCCATAGCACCATCTAAAATTAAAATGCGCTCTTTTAATGCTGTACTTATTTCGGCTTGCTTATTATTTGTAGGCGCGTTATTCGGCATAGTTGTTAGTCCTCACATCTTGGCTAACTAAATTAATATCATACGGTGTGGTTTGGTACACGTAGTAATTTAACCAGTTCGAAAAAAGTAAAAAAGCATGGCTTTGCCACGTTTTTGAAGGTTGTTTGGTTGCATCATCGTCCACAAAGTAATTTTCGGGTTTTGGTGCATTGGGGCTTTTTTTACAATCGCGCTCATATTCTGCTTTTAGCGAGTCGGCGTCGTACTCTGGGTGACCGGTTATAAACACTTGGCTACCCGATTTGTTTTTAAGTAAGTAAGCCCCTACTCGCTCAGAGCCAGCCAATACCAACAGCTCATCACAGGCGTTTATTTTATTTATATCAATGTGGCCATAGCGTGAGTGCGGTACTAAAAAAGTGTCGTCGAATCCGCGAGTCAGTGCACCGTGCTCAAAATAACATTGGTGAGTAAATACGCCACACAGTTTGTCGTCTTTTAAATCGCGCTTTAAATTGTAATGGTGATATAACGCGGCATGTGCTGCCCAGCACGAAAATAACGTAGAGGTAACGTGTTGCTCGGCCCAATCAATAATGACCTTTAGCTCATCCCAATATGCTACATCGTCGTATTCTAAATGGGCAAGTGGCGCACCTGTTACTATTAATGCATCGTAATTGTTGTCTTTAACTTCAGAAAAATAACGATAAAAGGTATCAAGGTGCTCTTCTGAGTTGCTACTACTGCGGTGAGTGTCAAGGCGTAGTAGTTCTACGTTTACTTGCAAAGGCGAGTTGGCAAGTAAGCGAATAAACTGAACTTCGGTTTCTACTTTATTAGGCATTAAGTTTAAAATAGCCAAACGCATTGGGCGTATTTCTTGCGTTTTTGCACGACTTTTTGGCATTACAAATACGTCTTCTTGACGTAAACGCGCAATAGCCGGCAACTCGTCTTTTACTGTAATTGGCATACTTCACTCCTGTTCATAAAAACCTGTGCTAATTATGAACTGAAAGTAAAAAATATCAACCTCTAGATGTATAGATGTCCAAATGAAATTTATTCATGATTTTATACTTTGCTTACAAGCATGCTTTAGTGCTTTAAAACTATGCCATTCGTTGACTGTTTCACCTGAGAGCCACTACAATACAACATTGAAATTTTTATTATTATTTAAAGGCTCCTTTCATGGTTTTACCTGATAAATTTATATTCTCGATGAGTCGAGTATCTAAGGTTGTGCCACCTAAGCGCACTATCTTAAAAGATATTTCGTTGCACTTTTTCCCTGGCGCAAAAATTGGTGTGCTTGGTTTAAACGGTTCTGGTAAATCTACTTTACTACGCATTATGGCCGGTGTTGACCAAGATTTTGAAGGTGAAGCACATCCTCAGCCTGGTACAAAGATTGGTTATTTACCGCAAGAGCCAGTACTGGACGAAAGCAAAACAGTGCGCGAAATTGTCGAAGAAGCTGTTGGCGAAGTTAAACACGCACTTAACCGTCTTGACGAAGTATACAACGAGTACGCAATGGAAGGTGCTGACTTTGATGCACTTGCAAAAGAGCAAGGCGAGCTTGAAGCGGTTATTCAAGCGCACGATGGTCATAACATCGACAACGTTTTAGAGCGTGCTGCTGATGCACTTCGTCTGCCAGAATGGGATGCTAAAATTGAGCACCTTTCAGGTGGTGAGCGTCGTCGTGTTGCTATATGCCGATTATTACTTGAAAAACCAGACATGCTTATTCTCGATGAGCCAACTAACCACTTGGATGCTGAGTCGGTTGCATGGTTAGAGCGTTTCTTACACGATTACGAAGGCACCGTTGTGGCAGTAACGCATGACCGTTACTTCCTTGATAATGTAGCTGGTTGGATATTAGAGCTTGACCGTGGCGAAGGTATTCCATGGGAAGGTAACTACTCTTCTTGGCTTGAACAAAAAGATGCGCGCCTGCAGCAAGAACAAAAATCAGAAAAAGCACGTCAAAAATCAATTGCGCAAGAACTTGAATGGGTTCGTTCAAACCCTAAAGGTCGCCAAGCTAAGTCAAAAGCACGTATGGCTCAGTTTACTGAAATGCAGCAATCTGATTACCAAAAGCGTAACGAAACTAACGAAATGTTTATTCCACCTGGCCCGCGTTTAGGCGACCAAGTACTTGAAGTAACTAATCTTCGTAAGAGCTTTGGCGATCGCGTTTTAATTGACGATTTAAGCTTTAGCATGCCAAAAGGTGCCATTGTGGGCATTATTGGCGCGAATGGCGCGGGTAAATCAACGTTATTTAAAATGATAAGCGGTGAGCAAGAGCAAGACAGCGGTAGCATCAGCGTTGGTGAAACTGTACACCTTGCGACTGTTGATCAGTTCCGCGACGGGATGGACGAAAGCAAAACTGTTTTCCAAGAAATATCAGACGGTCAAGACGTATTAAAAATTGGTAACTTTGAGTTCCCAAGCCGTGCGTATGTAAGTCGCTTTAACTTTAAAGGTAACGATCAGCAAAAGTTTGTTAAAGACCTATCAGGTGGTGAGCGTAACCGTTTACACCTTGCTAAGTTATTAAAAGCGGGCGGCAATGTGTTATTACTGGATGAGCCAACCAATGACTTGGACGTTGAAACACTACGTGCACTTGAGAACGCTATTTTAGAGTTCCCAGGCTGTGTAATGTGTATATCGCATGACCGTTGGTTCCTTGACCGTATTGCTACACATATTTTAGATTACCGCGATGAAGGTCAAATTAACTTCTTTGATGGTAACTACACTGAATACGAAGAGTGGCTTAAAAAGACATTAGGTGCAGCAGCAGCTCAACCTAAACGTATTAAGTACAAAAAAATTGGCTAATCCTGACTGAAGCTAATTTATTACAGTAACACTAAGCCCTGCATTTATGCGGGGCTTTTTTATGCCACCAGTATTCTAAACACTTATTTTCTAGCATGTAGAGAATTACCCGCTATGATTAATTTATTATAAAAACAATAAGGCCAAGTTAGGTTATGCAAAATCGTCGTCAGTTTTCTCGTGTTTTATTTTCAACCGATGCACAAGTAATTTTTAATGATCATCAATACCCATGTAAATTACTCGATATATCTTTACATGGCGCGTTAATTACTAGATGTGACGCCTTTTCTAGCAGCACTAATACCAATGCAATACTGTGCTTTACACTCCCGCAAAGCGAAATAGAAATAAAAATGGAAGTTATGGTTTCTCATATAAAAGCAAACCACATAGGCCTAAAATGCCATTATATTGATATAGACAGTATTACGCATTTAAAGCGCTTAATTGAGTTAAATTTAGCCGATGACGAACTATTACATCGCGAGCTCGCTATGTTGATCCACGACACACAACAATAGACTCATTTAGATTAGTTGATTACCATAGAGCAAATTTTTTAACTTGTGCAAACATGATCTTAAATCCACATTTACCTTTAGTGTATCACCCCAATTACTCGTTTAGTTTTGATCCAAAACACCGCTTTGCAATGAGTAAGTTTGCACATTTATATGAGCATGTTGCAGAGCTTGGCTTAATTGGCAATAATCTAGTTGAGCCAATATTAGGCAAGCCAGGGCCACTTGAACTTGTGCATTGCGATAACTACATTCAAGATCTATGGCACAACCGCTTAAATGAAAAAACCATGCGTCGCATTGGCTTACCTTGGTCCCAAGAGTTAATGAATCGTACGTTTACAGCCCCGCAAGGTACGCTGCAAACGGCTCGCTTAGCACTTCAACACGGCATAGCGTGTCACTTAGCTGGTGGCACACATCACGCACATCATGACTTTGGTTCAGGTTTTTGCATGGTTAATGATTTAGCCTTTACTGCCGAGACGTTAATAAAAAGTGGCGAAGTGACTAATGTGCTTATTTTTGATTTAGATGTGCACCAAGGCGACGGCACAGCTGCAATGTTACAGCATCAACCCTATGCTTATACTTGCTCTATTCATTGTGAAAAAAACTTCCCCTTTAGAAAGTCCCCTAGTGATTTGGATATTGGCTTGGCCGACAATATGAAAGACGACGAATACCTCGCCATAGTAGACGACACCTTAAGTTATTTACTTAAAGAACTAAACCCAAGCTTAGTGCTTTACGACGCAGGCGTTGATATATGGCAAGACGATGGGCTAGGTAAATTAGATATCAGTTGGGATGGAATAGTCAAACGCGACCACTTAGTGCTTAAACGCTGCCTTGAGCACAACACGCCAGTAGCCACTGTGATTGGCGGCGGTTATGATAGAGATCACCTTCGTCTTGCTAAACGCCACGCAATTATAGTTGAGCAAGCCGCTCGTTTTTAATGTGAAATAAAAATGTTAAATTCTCGTTCTTATTTAATACAGATAATAAAAACGAAAACACTATGACACAACTACTTACTGCTATCACACTCTTTTTATTAAGTTTTACTCTATATGCGCAAGATCAAAACACAGATGAAGCGCATCCTCAATTGCCTACATTAAATTTACAAATGGCAGATGGCTCTATCATTAATACTCATGACTTAGTGGGCCAGCCTTATGTTTTGCATTTTTGGGCGACTTGGTGCCCATACTGTAAAAAGCTGCAACCCGCGCTTCAAAAAATAAACGACATGGGCTTAAAAGTTATTGCCGTGAGTTTTAAAGAAGATGACGATGCCACTCCCGCTAAAGCACTTTCAGACAGAGGGTATACTTTTAAAACAGCAGTAAAAGCGGACGTAATTGCAGCGCAATTAAGTATACGAGGTACACCGACTACCTTATTTATTGATAAAAAAGGCCGCGTTGTTTGGCTTACTAACACTTCAAACCCAGAAGATGCAAACCTGCATTTAAATGCACGCACCTTACTGCATTCTATTAATGTAAAAACAAAGTAGCTTACTGCGTTTTTAACTGGCTCGGAGTTAAACCTGTCCAACGTTTAAATGCACGCCGAAAGTTAGGTATATCATAAAAAGCCAACTGCTCAGCGACTTGTTCATTTCGTTTAGCACATAAGGTAAGTAAATAAATCGCTTTATGCTTATTTTGAGCATCAATTAACGTTGAAAAGCGTACACCATTGAGTTTAAGTTTGCGCTTAAATGTTGCTGGGCTCATTGCAAAATGTTTGGCAGTAAACTCTAAATTGACACTTGGATAGGCATATAAGTACCGACAGACCGCTTCAATAAAAGTCATGCTGACTACATTTTGGTTATGTAACTGCGACTGAGCTTGCATAAAGCGTAATTGACTAGCATGCGGATTTTTGGCCCGTAACATGGTTTTATTTAATACCCAGCATGTACATGGCTTATCAAAACTAACCTTGAGTCCCAAATTATGTTCGTATTCTTGAATATGGCGAGGGCGCTTAAACGCAAAGTCAAACTGACAATGGGGATAACTTGCGCTTACTCGTTTAAGTAAACTATAAAATGCGGTGCTGTATATCTCTAAAACATAATGGTATAAATCTTCGTCGAGCCCGTGCGCGGGCTGAATATAAATATATAAATTATTGTTTTTAATATACGTTTGGCTAAATAACAAAGGCGCTAGCTGCATTCTTAAAAGCGATAACTGCTTTAATACTTGAGCTAAATTAGCGCTGTACATAAGGGTTTGTGCTTCAGCTCGTGTATCGTTAATTAGCTGGCTACCGAGTAAAAAGCCACTGTCGGTACTTTTCATCAATGACTTAAATTGTGCTAATAAACGCACCTGCTGAGAGATACTAAACGCATGCTGAAAATTAAGTAAATCTTGCTCAAAAATACCAGTCCCCCGCAACAGTTTATGTAAATCAATCCCTCGGTTCTGTGCCAGTTCTACAATTGTTGTGATAAGCCCTTGTGCGCTTAGGTACTTATCATTTTGATTAACAAAGGTGTGCACGTTGCGCTACTTTTTGTTGATGCTTTTTTTGCTGTAATTGGCTGTGCAACTGGCTTGTTAATGTCCGCGTGTTATTGCGTACATTTCCTTGTATTAAAGCTGTCGTTACATGCTGAAACCTTGCTTTTTTTGACGCCTCAACTTTAAATGCGCAGTGCCTTAAAGCCCCTTTAATTTGCGCCATCAACTCTTTAGCTTGCTGCTCTGTAGTGGCTGGCATTAGCACCATAAAACAATCTCCCGCATAACGGCACACCACATCACTTAATCGGCAATTCATAAGTAATAACTCACTTATTTCACGCAGTAACCTGTCACCCTCACTAAAACCAAATTCATTATTAAAGTGCGAGAAATCACGTATATCAATAGCTCCTAACCAAAACGGCTGCGTGCTAATTAATTGCTCGTTAATTACTGAATCTAAATACTGCGCTTTATAAAGGCCTGTGACTGAGCATACTTTGTCGTGCTCACGTAAATGCACTTCGCGACGGCGTAACTGACTATTTAATACATATTGCTCTTGGTGCCAGTAATACAAACCTACACTCGTTAATAGCATGCCTAGCGGCGCGGGCAGTGATTCAATCCAACTTAGCCATTGATGCGCAGGATGCATTAACCACTCATCAAGTAAATCGAGCGTGGCTGAAAACATAAATAGCCCGACACCAATCACCAAGTAAGTTGTTACTTTACTGGGGGGCCTAGATATTAATAACACGGAGATCCAAACAAGAGTCATTAATACAATGCCGCCCTCCCCCATAATATCGAGCCATTGAATATCAGCATACGTTTTAAGTTCACCTAAATAAGCACTTAAAAACACAGCACTTAAAAATAGGCTAATGATGGCGTTTGTTAATAGTCGGTGACTGGTAAAGGGATTAAATCGCATGTGTTGTATCTTTTGTTTATAAATGAGTTTTAAAGTTAGTTCATATCAGTTTGTGTTAGCAGGGTCATATTAGCTCAGCTATATGACAACAAAATGATAGGGACTTTAACAACAGCGCTGCACAGTGCATAACGCATTGCTTTACCAGGAGTGCGAGAAGCTCAATAAGCTCTGCGTGTTGCTCAAACGTCACTAAATACGCGTGTTTAATACATACCTTGTCACATTTACGTCATCAAACAACCTTAGTTTGCTCGCCATACCAAGAAACAACCCTGTAATAACCAAGAGCAAATACAATGAAACACTTTAAAATAAAAGCACTGGTAGCCGCATTAGCATTATGTAATTTAACGGCGTATGCAGAAGATGATGCAAAAGAAACTAAAAAGAAAGACATTGAGGTTTCTGAAAAAATTGTTGTATATGGCGAAATTGGTTACAGAAATCGCTCAGACGAACTTGCACCCACTTTAGAGTATTCACAAGAGTACTTTCAACGCTTTGAACCGCTTACAGCCGGTGATGCTTTAAAACGCGTACCTAGCGTTACATTCTTATCGGATGTGCTTGAATCGGATGGTGCGCGGATGCGAGGCTTAAGCCCTGCCTATACTAAAGTGCTTATAAACGGTGAGGAAGTGCCTGGCGCGGGTGCCGACCGTTCATTTTTTGTTGACCGAATTCCGGCTGAGTTAATCGAACGCGTTGAAATAATTCGCTCATCAAGCGCGAATCGTTCAGCCGATGCGATAGCGGGCACATTAAATATTGTATTGCGCGATGGTTATAGCCTCGACGGCGGTTACTTACGTGTTGGTGGCTTACGTTATGACAATGGTGAGTTTAAAGAAAGTTTAGCGGGCGTATACGGTACCGAATTAGCCGGAGGGCGATTACTGCTTGGTGCAAATTTACAAGGACGATATAACCCAAAACAAAAAACCAGCCAGCGCTATGGCGATAGCCCAGAAAATAATAAAAACTATAAAACAGAAGAATTTGATAATCGAGAAGATCAATCTGATACGCGCGATGGCGACGACACATCACTTAACGCCAGCTACGAAATTATTTTTAATGACGACAGTCAGTTTAATATTAGCGCAATGTGGGTTGATACAGAGCGAACTGAAGATGAGCGCTCATTTGAATACAATGACCCCACTGCCACCAATAGCGATATTGTAAATGGTGGAAACTTAGAAACCGATAACGCCAATGTTAAGTATATCGATCAGACTAATTACAATATCAATACCGCTTATGAGTTCCCACTTCTAAACGGCACCAGTAAATTTAAGTTTGGGTTCGCCAAATTTGAAGAATCCGTCTATGAGCAAGAAGTAGAGCTAGATACCTCAGAGCTCCCTATGGTATTTGAAGAAGAGCAAACTAAAAGCGCAATAGACGACAAAGAATGGACACTGCAATGGCAACATAGCCAGCCTTGGGGCGAAAATAAAGAAATTCAATTTGGTGCATTTTTACAAAGTAAAAAGCGTGACAGTGAAATTTTTGAATCGCAAAACGAGCGAGCGTTAGGCCTTACCCGCTGGGATCAATATGCGGCAACCCCACTAACACTCGCTACCTTTGACAGTGAATATGAAGCTGTTACTGGAGGCGTAAGTACCTTAGAAGAAGATCGCTTTGACGTGTTTGCACTTGTTAAACACCAAGATGATTTGTTTGCTTGGGAGCTGGGCGCACGCTGGGAATCTACCGACTCAAAAATCAATGACAAAACTGTTGCTGTAACCGAAGATAACAATTATGACTTTATTCTTCCTTCTGCACACTTTCGTTATAACGTCACTGAAAATGGCCGTATTAGCGCATCAGTTGCACGTAGTTTACGCCGCCCTGAATTTGATTTTTTGACACCCGCACTTATCGAAAAAGAACTTGGCGATAACGACCAACTAGGTAACCCTGAATTAAAACCCGAATCAGCTTGGGGTATGGATTTAGGCTACGAATATCGTTTAGGAAAAAGTGGCGTTGTGGGTATTAATTTATTTTATCGCAAAGTAAACGACCTAATAGAAATAGCAAACACAGAGCAACAAGGCTCTGAAGGCGAAGGCACGTTTGTACTGCAACCACGCAATACGGGGGACGGTAATGTAAAAGGGATTGAACTTGATTTATCGACACCACTTGGCGCATTTAATATGCCTAACACTGGCGTGTTTTTAAACTATTCGTGGCTTGATAGTGAAGTCACTGACTTTTTTGGGGAACGCAAATTTAATGACCAATCAGACTACGTGTATAACGTTGGGTTTATTCAAGATTTACCGAAGCTTAGAGCGGCTTTTGGCGCAACTTATCGTAAGCAAGGTGATGCTTATGGACGCATTGTAGGTGAGGAAGTAACAACGTCTTACAGTGCCGATTTTGAAATTTTTATAGAAAAACGCTGGGAAGACATAACGCTGCGCTTAGTAGGCTCAAATCTACTTGATGCAAGTAAAGACGAAACCTTTAATAAGTTTGATACCGTTGATGATCAGCTTAGTAGACGCTTTGATGAGTACGAAATTGAATCTGAAGAAGCGGGTCCTGTTTATCAAATAATGCTGCGTTACGCGTTTTAAGTAAATTTGTTAAGTGGTGCTCATCAAATAGCATCACTTAACATGGGAGAGTAACCATGATTAAAAAAACATTATTGCTAATCGCACTTAGTCTATGCCCCATTCAATGTGTATTAGCAAACGTAACCTATACCAACACGGTATACGAGCAACAAAAGATAGCTGATTTGAGCGCACTACCTAAAAGTTTGAATTTTACGGTAATAGGTGATTGGGGTCATAATGGCCATTTTGATCAAAAAGAGGTCGCCCACCAGCTAGAAATAGCGATGTATCAAACGGATGGAGATTTTATTATTTCAACCGGTGATAACTTTTACCCCAATGGCGTTGCAAGTATTAACGACCCACTTTGGCAAAGTGCATACGAAGATATTTATCACGGCCCTCACACATTTGAGCCTTGGTATGTGGTACTGGGCAATCACGACTATTTAGGTAACGCACAAGCACAACTTGATTACAGTAATAAAAGTCAGCGCTGGAATTTACCTGCACGCTATTACAGCAAAACCTTTACTTTAAAAGATGGCGAGCAAGTATTAATGGTATTTTTAGACACTAATCCATTAAATCCAGAATACAAAACACGCGAAAAATATAAAGTAACACAAGCGCAAGACGGCCAAGCACAATTAACATGGCTGAATAACCAACTGGCTACCAGCAAAGCACGTTGGAAAATAGTTATAGGCCACCACCCGCTTTATAGCAGCGGTAAACGTTATGGACTAAATGAAAAATTGCGTAATTTACTTGAGCCTATACTTGAGCAAAATGGTGTTCAAGCATACATAGCTGGGCATGAGCATGATCTTCAACATAACCAGACAAAAAACAGTAAACTCGCGCATTTTATATCCGGCGCAGGTGGCAAAGTACGTAATGTAAAACAACGCAAATTTACGCGTTTTGCAGAAGCCACACCAGGATTTTTGAGCTTTTCAATAAACGATAAAGTACTAAAAGTAACCGCTATAAGTTATAAAGGCGAAGTGCGTTATAGCACCCAAAAGCGCTTTGACCAATAAAGGGTAATATCATGAATTTTAAATTAAAAACACCTCTTAGCCTAATTGTAAGTGGCTTAGTATTTAGCGCATTAAGTGCTTGTAATAATAGCGTTACTACGCATTCAGCGGTACAAAATACAGCGTCCCAAGCTGTCATTGATAATACTGAGTTTGGTCCAACAAATAATATGCAAGGATCACAAGCTGCATGGTTAAGTAATAATAACTGGTTACTAACAAGTAAAAGCAAAGGTTTGGTGATTGCTGATAGCACAACGCAACAAAGTAATATTATTAAAAAAGGTAACTTTGAAGCGCTTTCTGTTAGTCAATTAACCGCGAGCTCGTTTTTAGTCGCTACAATCGATAACAACCAAGATAACGTAATTATATTCAAACTAGAACAACATAAAACTAGCTGGAAAATCACTGAGATTACACGTATCGCACCGCCACAAGCGCGACCAGATACAGTATGCTTATTTGCAAATAAAGAAACTGGGGCAATATCAGCATTTGTACCAGATGTACGCGGATTAATTACAGAAACCATTATTTTTAATACCATGAATAATAAAGCGCTTAATATAAATGTACGTGAATTTTCAGGCGTAAATGAAGCGTCTGGCTGTGCGGTAAGTACGGCGACTAATACTTTATTTGTAAGCGAAGGCGAAATAGGTATATGGGCAATAAATGCCAATGCTGAATCGAAAGCAAATAAAAAACCTATCGCTTTAGTGGCGCCTTTTGGTGCACTAAACGCCGAGTTGGGTACCCTATCAACGTCATCTGATGGGATGATTTGGTTTACCAGCACCGAAAACAATCAAGTCTATGCGTATGATCCAATCAGCAAGGCTTTTAAAAACTGGACGCTAAGCGGAGGCTTAAGCTTGGAGTCGGTAGCAATAAATTACACAAGCAATAGCACTGCAACTGCCATATTATATAACGACGAAACGGGTGTTTATATGCAAAGCTCGTTACCTGTAACGCCTATTAATAACTCATTAAAAACAAACGTACAATCGATCACTAAAATTAAAGCCAGCGCACAAACCACTCCCGTGCAAGCTTTTGGTGATGCAGCAGACGATCCAGCAATTTGGATAAACCCTAAAAACACAGCAAACAGCTTGATTTTAGGCACAGATAAACGCCGTGGATTAATGGTGTATAACCTTAATGGCAAGCTTGAACAGTCACTTGAAGTGGGCCGTTTAAATAACGTTGATCTGCGCCAAAATAACACCATTAAAAACAACACAAATACATTAATAACGGCCAGTAACCGTAGCCTTAATAGTATTAGTGTATTTACCGTACAAGCCAGTAACAATGTAAAACATATCACTGATATTCCAACTAATCTTAATGAAATTTATGGTTTATGTATGTATTCATCAGGCACGGGTAATTATGTATTTGTAAATGATAAATCAGGGCTTTATCAGCAATATAAACTTAATGAGAATGGCGATAACATTACTGGTAAACTAGTTCGTGAGTTTAACTTACCCAGCCAACCTGAAGGCTGTAGTGCCGATGATAAACTAGGGCAATTATTCGTAGGCGAGGAGGATGTTGGCATTTGGTTTATTGGTGCAGAGCCAACGGCAGGAATAACTCCCACTTTACTGCAAACAGTAAACGAGCAGCTCATTGATGATGTTGAAGGCATGGAGATTTATTATGGCGACAAAGCCCGCTATCTAGTTGTTTCGAGCCAAGGTGATGACAGTTATGTGCTTTATAAAATAAATGGTGATGATCAGGGCGTTACAGCACTAAGTTTAGAGTTTGCGGGAAAATTTAGCGTTATAAGTGATTTGTCTCGCGGTATTGATGGCGTATCAGAAACCGATGGATTAACCGTTACGGCTAAACCCTTACCGGGTTATCCTGAGGGCATTTTAGTTGTACAAGATGGCTATAATCGACTACCACAACAACCGCAAAACTTTAAAATAGTAGATTGGCGAGAGGTTAAAAAAGCAATTAAGTAGTGCTTATTTAACCTGAACTCTCGTTAAGATATTTATATCCTGTAGTTCAGGTTATTTATTCAGATATTTAAAAGGCTCGTATGAGCCTTTTTTATACTATAATTTAAGCTTATAAATTGATTGAGATAATTATGCGCCTATTATTTACTTTGTTACTAATAACGATAAGTAGCTTTACTATAGCCGAAGAAGAAGTAGAACTCCCGCCGGTCAACCCCGCATATAATGCTGAGCACGCGATGGTATTAATAAATCAAAGTTCGAGTGTTTTTGCCGTTAATTTACCAGGCTATGAGCTCCCTCATGATGTGCAAGTCGTTTATAAAGTGGATGTTTCCGATGTTCCTTTTTTGGACTTAGTCAGAGATGCAGAGCTAATTACAATTAAGCCACAACCATTTAATATTCAACGTTTAATACGAGGCGAAGAAGTCACAATTATTGCAGATGTTTATGATGGTGATTATCGGCAAGGTGGTAATAAGCTCTACACAAATAAATCGATAGTACTGAGTAAACAGCTTTACGCGAGAGAGTTAACCGATTTAAGTGAACCATCACAATGGCAAGAATACGATATGATCACGCTAAATAATGATGCTCGTATATACATTCATAAAATAACAAAAGCACCGAGTTTCAATCATCTAATTTTTGTAGATTTAAAAAATGCCTGTTTGCAGAAGTTTCGCACTTCAAAGCTCGTCCCACCTGATAGCGAACTAAACTATAAATTTGTAAACTGTGGCACCTTTAAGCCCCTTTATTACAATGCGGATGATTTTAAAAAATAGTTATTTAACCTGAACTCTGGTTAGTTAAGGATAACAATATAACTTTGAAGAATAATCTGGAGGAATAACGGAACACAAATAAAAACAGCCCAAATTCAGTCACCACCGAAATTGAGCTGTTTTTCACACTGACAACATCTTCACACACAATATAAAGATTCTTTTAAGCGAGGCTAACTTTGCCTCAAACTTATGACAAGAGCCTTGCTCTGTGTCTATGGTTAAACTTTAGAGTGTTAGCTCCAATTTTACAAACGAGAAAAATAAACCTAATAGGTGAAAAAAACTAAACTATAGACGTTTGTCTAATACATTAAGATTGGATTACTTTAAAAGCTATCGAGTCAAGCAGTTTTACAGACACAAAAAAAGCGCTATAAAGCGCTTTTTAATATTTAAGGCAGACTTAAATAATTTGATTTTCTTTCCAAGCTTGCTCTTTTGCTAAACGGTTTTTACGCTTATCACATGGATCATCGCAATCACAAGCTTTATCAATACCAACCGAGCCCAAACCACCACAGCTGCTTGCCATAGATTTTTTTTGCACGATCATACCAACGGCCATAGCCGACACTATCAAAATTAGTAAGCCAAAAGTAAGAAGAAAAAGTGACATTGCTTAGCCCCTATTGATCAGCAATAAATTAAGCTCAAAACATTTCTGAGCGACTGCAATTATATACCCAAATAACGTGGAAATAAACAAGCCCGCGCCTTACTATAAATAAGGTTTAAATGCAGGGCTTGAGTATGTTATTAAACCGTCTTTCGATTTAGCGATTAAATATACAGGTAAGTCATGCCCCTGAGCATAAGCTTGCGCTTTATCCATGCCCATAACGGTTAATGCTGTCGCTAAACCATCAGCTGTCATAGCACTTGGATGAAGCACGGTTACCGATACTAGGTCATGCTTAGTTGGCATTCCTGTTGTTGGGTCAATTAAATGAGTATAAATTTCACCATTCATCTCATAAAAAATCCGGTAATCACCTGACGTTGCAATACCATTAGTACCCGGCGTTAAAATACGGTGTACTTTACGCTCTCCAGGTTGTGCATCTGGTTGCTCTATAGCTATTACCCAATCTTTATTATTTGGCTTTTCGCCTGCAATTCGAAGCTCACCGCCAATTTCAACCATATAGTTGGTAATATTGTGGCTTTCTAATAATTGCGCCACCTTATCAATACCGTAGCCTTTAGCCGTTGCCGAAAACGATAGCTCTAAGCCAGCCACTTTTTTAGCTAAACCTTGAGCTGTTAGCGTAAGCTTATCAACGCCTATATTTTTAATCATACTTACTAACTCTTCATCGCTAGGACGATTAGTTGGCTTTTTATCTGGGCCAAACCCCCATAAATCGATTAATGGTCCCATCGTGACATCAAGTGTTTTGGTTGACTCACCTAACCGAATAGACTCAGATATAACAGCTCTAAAATCTTCACTAATCGGCATAACCTGATTTGCTGGTAATCTGTTGAATGTATTTATCTCAGAGTCTTCTATGTAAGTAGACATAGATTGATTAACATCTTTTAAAACAGCGTCTATTTGCGACTGTAATTGTGAGGCCGACAGCTGAGCTTGCTCGTCATAGTATTTAATATGATAAGTGGTCCCCATAGTTTTACCTTCTAAAAAGGTCTCTTTTGACTCTGGCTTTTCACCACAACCAGACAATAATAAAGTCAGTGTAATTAGCAAAAAGGCCATTATGCCTTGTGAAGTACGTACTCGATTCATAGCTGCTCTACTTAATGGATTAAAAAATTAAAGAATAAAAAAGCCTCGTAACACAAGTGCTACGAGGCTGGTATTTTAACCAAAACTAAACTGTTTTGGTATGAGTGTTAGCCACCGAAGTCATCTAGTAAGATATTTTCGTCTTCAACACCTAAATCTTTAAGCATAGTAATAACTGCCGCGTTCATCATTGGAGGACCACACATGTAGTACTCACAATCTTCCGGCGCTTCATGATCTTTAAGATAGTTCTCAAATAACACGTTATGGATAAAGCCAGTATAGCCTTCCCAGTTATCTTCAGGTTGTGGATCTGAAAGCGCTGTATGCCATACGAAGTTAGGATTCTCAGCGGCTAAGCCGTCAAAATCTTCTACGTAGAACATTTCACGTTCAGAACGTGCACCATACCAAAAGCTCATCTTACGTTTAGAGTTCAAACGTTTAAGTTGGTCAAAGATATGAGAACGCATTGGCGCCATACCAGCACCACCACCAACAAATACCATTTCTGCATCGGTGTCTTTAGCGAAAAACTCACCAAATGGACCTGAAATAGTTACTTTATCGCCAGCTGTAAGTGACCAAATGTACGAAGACATTTTACCACACGGCAAGCTAAGATTTCTTGGCGGCGGAGCAGCAATACGCACGTTAAGCATAATGATGCCTTCTTCTTCTGGGTAGTTAGCCATTGAGTAAGCACGAATAGTTTCTTCGTCTACTTTTGACTCCAGATCGAAGAAACCAAAGTGGTTCCAATCACCACGATATTCTTCAGGAACATCGAAATCTGCATATTTAACGTGATGAGGTGGCGCTTCGATTTGGATGTAACCACCCGCACGGAACGGTACTGACTCACCATCTGGAATTTGAAGCTTAAGTTCTTTAATGAACGTTGCTTTGTTATCGTTAGAGATAACTTCACAATCCCACTTCTTAACACCGAAAATTGACTCTTCAAGCTCAATTTCCATGTCGTTTTTAACATTTACCTGACACGCTAAACGACAGCCTTCACGGGCTTCGCCTTTAGATATGTGATCAAGCTCAGTTGGCAGGATATCGCCACCACCTTCTTTAATGTGTACACGACACTGGCCACAAGAGCCACCGCCACCACATGCAGATGATACAAATATACCTGACTCAGATAATGCACTTAAAAGCTTATTACCTGCTGATGTAGTAATGGCTTTATCTTTATCACCATTAATACCGATGATGATATCACCGCTTGCAACTAACTGAGATTTAGCACCAATGATGACTAAAACCAGTAGTACAACGATAGCGATAAAAACACCAACGCCTAAGAAAATCTGATAATCCATGATTTATCCTCGCTACCTTTACAGTGAAATACCAGAGAATGACATAAAGCCAAGTCCCATTAAACCAACAGTGATGAAGGTAATACCTAAACCACGTAAGCCGTCTGGCACGTCTGAATACTTCATTTTCTCACGGATACCTGCAAGTAATGTAATTGCAAGTGCCCAACCAACACCAGCGCCAATACCATAAACAACAGACTCACCGAAGTTATAGTTACGCTCAACCATGAAAGATACCGCACCAAAGATTGCACAGTTAACTGTGATCAATGGTAAAAAGATACCTAACGCGTTGTAAAGTACTGGGAAGAACTTATCTAATACCATTTCAAGAATTTGCACTAGCGCTGCAATAACGCCAATGAAAGTTAAGAAACGTAAAAAGCTAAGGTCTGCATCAGGATAACCAAGCCACGTAAGTGAGCCTGGTGCTAACACAGCATGGTAAACCAAGTTGTTAACAGGTACAGAAATACCTAAAACAACGATAACCGCTACACCTAGGCCAATTGAAGTAGTCACTTTTTTAGATACTGCTAAAAAAGTACACATGCCTAAGAAAAATGATAACGCTAAGTTTTCAATAAAAACGGCTTTTACAAATAAACTAATATAATGTTCCACTGTGTGCCCCTTACGCTTTAGCTTCTACTTGGTCTTTCTTATAAGTACGAAGTACCCATATGAATAAACCAATGATGAAGAATGCACTCGGTGGTAATATTAATAGACCCATAGGTTGATACCAACCGCCATCTTGTACTAATGGGATAATATCAACACCGAATAGTGTTCCTTTACCGAATAGCTCACGAATGAAACCAACAGTAAGTAAAACAACAGAGTAGCCTAAACCATTACCAATACCATCAAGGAATGACATAAGTGGTGGTGACTTCATCGCATATGCTTCAGCACGACCCATTACGATACAGTTAGTAATAATTAGACCAACAAATACTGAAAGCTCTTTAGCTGTAGCATAAGAAAACGCTTGCAATACTTGGTCAACAACAATTACTAATGATGCAATAATCGTCATTTGTACAATGATACGTACTGACGATGGGATCTGGTTACGAATAATCGAGATAAAGAAGCTAGAAAATGCAGTTACTAACGTCAATGCGATTGACATAATTAACGCATTTTTTAAGCTAGACGTTACCGCTAGCGCAGAACAAATACCCAGTACTTGTAGTGCGATTGGGTTGTTAGCTAAAACCGGACCAAATAGGACCGCCTTCATTTCTTTAGTATCAGCCATTATTTCAATGCTCCTTTACGTACTTTCGCAAGGAAAGGGCCAAAGCCATTTTCGCCAGTCCAAAAGTCAACTGCATGTTCAACACCGTTAGACGTTAATGTAGCACCTGAAAGACCATCGATCTTATGCTCATTGCCGTTAGCAGTACCTTTAACAATTTGAATTGGTAGCTCTTTGCCTTGCCACGTAGCAGTCCACTGTGGATTTTGGATTTCACCACCTAAGCCAGGCGTTTCATTATGTTTGTAGAAGATAATGTTTTTAACTGTTTCGCCATCGCTCTCAAGCGAGATAAAACCGTACATTAAGCCCCATAAGCCATAGCCCTGAATAGGAAGAATGATTGCATCAATAGAGCCATCTTCTTTTTTCGAGATATACACCGGTGACTCTTTAGTCACACGTTGAATACCAGCAATGTCTTTAACGCCTTTCTCTTTTAGAGAAACACTTAGCGCTGCATCGTATTTGCTTTTTTCAAAATCAAAGATTGTTGGGTCTGTGTCTACAAACTCACCTGTGGTCATATTTACAACGCGCGCTTCGATTTTAGCATTAAATGTATCAGATACATTCTCAACTTTATCTATGCCCGCAGCTGCTAAGATATTGCTTTGAATATCTTTATTTTTATTAGCTTGCTGTAAAGGACGAAGCTGTACAGAAGCAAACGATACAATGATTGCACACACTAAACATAGTGCTACAACAACTGCTAACGTTTTACCGATTGATTCGTTATTACTAGACATTACGTGCCAACCTCCGTTTGATATTAGCTTGCACTACAAAGTGATCGAACAGTGGAGCGAATAAGTTAGCAAATAAAATTGCTAGCATCATACCTTCTGGGAAAGCAGGATTCACAACACGGATAAGAACCACCATAAGACCAATTAGTAAACCGTATGCAAATTTACCTTTGTTAGTAAATGCAGCCGATACAGGGTCAGTAGCCATAAAGAACATACCAAACGCAAAACCACCAAGCACTAAATGCCAATACCAAGGCATTGCAAATACAGGGTTAGTCTCTGAGCCAACAGCATTTAATAAGAATGCCGTTGCTACCATACCTAGGAATACACCTAGTACGATACGCCAAGAAGCGATGCGAACGTAAATTAAGAATAAACCACCTACAAGTAATGCAAGTGTCGATGTCTCACCAACAGAACCTTGAATGAAACCGTAAAATGCATTCCACCATAATTCCATGTTTGAAAAATCAAGTGTGCCAACAAAAGCTTGGCCTAGCATAGTCGCACCAGAGAAAGAATCTACTGCAGTCCATACTGTGTCACCCGAAATTTGCGCAGGGTATGCGAAGAATAAGAACGCACGACCAGCCAAAGCAGGGTTTAAGAAGTTACGACCAGTACCACCAAAAATTTCTTTAGCGATTACTACACCGAACGTGATACCTAGTGCAACTTGCCATAAAGGAATTGTTGCAGGTAAAATAAGTGCAAATAATACAGAAGTAACGAAGAAACCTTCATTAATTTCATGCTTACGCACAGAAGCAAAAATCACTTCCCAAAAACCACCTACAGCAAATGTGACAGCGTAAATTGGTAGGAAGAAACATGCTCCGTAGAACATTTTAGCGCCCCAGCCTGCATTAGCGGTTAATTCACCACCAAAGAACTGAAACAGACCAACCTGCCACGAGTTTGCTAGTTCAAAACCTTGTGCTAAAGCACCTGCGGCCTGGTGACCGATGTTGAACATACCAAAAAACATAGCTGGGAACGTCGCCATCCACACTAAAATCATCATGCGTTTTAGGTCGATATTATCGCGTACGTGTGTCTTGCCTTTATTTACATAGCCTGGTGTATAAAAAATAGTTGCAGCTGCTTCATACAGTGCATAAAACTTTTCATATTTTCCACCGGCTTCAAAATTCGGCTCGATATCTTCTAGATATTTTTTTAAACCCATCTCTCTAGCCTTCCTTCTCGATCGTAGTTAAGCAATCGCGCAGGATAGAACCATACTCGTATTTGCCAGGACAAACGAAGGTACATAACGCTAAATCTTCTTCATCAAGTTCAAGCGCGCCTAATGAAATTGCACTGTCTAAGTCACGTGCAATTAAGTCACGTAATAATAGCGTAGGCAAAATATCTAACGGCATTACGCGCTCGTAGCTACCAATTGGTACCATGGCACGTTTTGAACCACCTGTAGACGTTGTCATTTTAAATAAACGACTCGGTGTGAGGTGAGAAAGGAATGTACGCGTTACAGAGAATTTATCACTACCTGGTGCAATCCAGCCAAATAGTTCTTTTTCGCGACCTTCAAGTAATACAGATACTTGGACGTGGTAACGACCTAAGAACGCATTAACACCGTTTGAAGTAGCACCAGATAAAACAGAACCAGAAATAACACGGTTATCACCGTCTTCTAATTCTCCAGCAACTAAATCATCCAATGAAGCACCTAATTGTGTTTTCACTAAACGTGGGTTTTTAACACGAGGACCTGCAAGCGAAACAACACGACTTGTGTAAATTTCACCCGTAAGGAATAAGTGACCATACGCAATAACGTCTTGGTAACCAATATGCCAAACTTGTTTACTAGCAGATACAGGGTCAAGATTGTGGATATGAGTGCCTACAAGGCCAGCCGGATGCACACCACCAAACTCATGTACTTCTACTTGAGCTATAGATGAGCTAGGAACTTGACTGCCAACTTGTTTACAAACAAATACTTTTCCATCAGTCAAACGCGATACAACGGCTAAACCCGCTTCAAATGCTTGCACATTATCAGCAATAACTACCGCAGGATCTGCAGCAAGAGGATTAGTGTCGATAGCGGTCACAAAAATAGAGCTAGGATTTGCATCCACAGCCGCAACTTTGCTGAATGGGCGAGCACGAAGTGCCGTCCACTGACCAGACTGGATAAGTACTTCTTTAGCTTTTTCACGATCTAAGCTCGTAAGCTCAGTGTCAGAGAAAGAGTCAAAGGTGATTTGCTCACTGCCGTCTACTTCAATAACAACAGATTGCAGCACACGTTTAGCACCACGATTTATTTCTTTTACAACACCAGAAGCTGGTGCGGTAAATAGGACGCCGGGGTTCTTTTTATCTTCAAAAAGTACCTGGCCTTTTTTAACTTGGTCATCCATACGGATATGCATGGTTGGACGCATACCAATAAACTCTTCACCTAGCACAGCTACACGTTTGACGGGAGAACCGTCGTGAATAACTTGCTGAGGTGCGCCCTCTATGGGTAAATCCAGACCTTTTTTTATGTTGATCATACGCACTTGCACTACATTAACGGAAAGAAACTGAAAAATCGTACCAACCACGTCGCCATTTGAGCTATCCCAAGTTATTTCAATGTATAAAAGAACAACTCGCTATGAATACTAAACAAGCAACGCGGTAAAAAACTCTTCACATATTGCCTTAATTTTAACATCATTGTGGGCGACTATGCGAGTCTAATTATGAAAATTATACGACAGAAACACTTATTTAGTTTTGTTATGTGTATTTAATAAAATTTAAGTTAGACCAAAGTGGTAGCTTAAGCAAAGAATGACATTTTTTAATCACAATTGTTCAAAAAAGCCCGCAAAACAAAAAAGTCGCACTAAGCGACTTTTTAATTACATATTTGAAAATATGGTTAATCAATCATATTTGCAATTGGTTTGACCGAATCCACATCTTGTTCGTAATCAACACCCTCAATACCAAAGCCAAATAAACGTAAAAATTCGCTATGGTAACCGACATAATCGGTTAACTCATCAATGCTGCTCGTATCTACTTTATCCCAAACAGCTTGAATACGTGCTTGCACATCATCTTCTAATTCTTTGTAGTTTTGAAATAAGTGGCCGCCGTCATCAAAGCGTGGGTTATCACCATATAAGTTTTCACTAAATAGTGCTTGGATCTGCTCAATTGTACCTTCGTAAGTACCATCTGCCTTCATTACTTTAAATAATGCTGAAATGTATAAAGGCATAATAGGAATAGCCGAGCTTGCTTGTGTTACCACAGCATTAAGTGATGATACATAGGCTTCGCCATTTAAATCCTTTGTTGACTCTTTAATAGCAGCCGTTGCACGGTCTAAATCTTCTTTAGCCTTACCAATAGTAGCGTGTCCGTATATTGGCCATGTTAGCTCTTTACCGATATAAGTGTACGCTGTGGTTTTAAAATTATCAGCTAACACATCAGCGGCTTTTAATGCGTCAATCCACATTTCCCAATCTTCACCGCCCATTACTTTAATGGTGTTATCGATATCGTCTTGATTTGCTGCTTCAACGGTAATTTCGTCAATTTCGCGTTTTGACGTATTCAAGTTTTTAGTGGTTACTGCATTACCTATTGGCTTAAGTGTAGATGAGAACACTTCGCCCGTATTTGGATCTGTACGACGAGGAGACGCTAGGCTGTAAATAATACAATCTACTTTACCCAAATCTGCTTTAATGGTGTCGATTGCTTTTTGCTTGATTTCGTTTGAAAACGCGTCACCATTAATATTTTTAGACCAAAGACCCGCTTCGTCTGCTGCTTCTTGAAATGCTGCCGTATTGTACCAACCAGCAGAACCTGTTTTACGTTCAGTACCTTCTTTTTCAAAGAAAATACCGAGTGTTTTAGCACCGCCACCAAATGCAGCTGTGATACGCGATGCCAAGCCGTAGCCTGTAGATGCGCCAATAACTAATACATTTTTTGGTGCGTTTTTTAACGCCCCTTGTTGTTTTACATAGTTAATCTGCTCTTGAACATGCTCGCTACATCCCGTTGGGTGTGCGTTGGTACAGATAAATCCACGAATTTTAGGCTTAATGACCATTGATGATCCTATATCTTTTACAATAAAAATTAGCGCTAGTTTAAAGGCTAATACTAAAAACACTGATCTGATCAGTTAATCACTAATCAAATGTCTTATAAAACGATTACTTAGCTAGATTTAGAACCGCCCATACAATTAGGCGAATCAGGCGCTTCGCCGCCCTGTTCGGTATACTCATCCGGTGTATAAGTATGGATAGCGAGTGCGTGAATATGATTTGCTAACTCATCTTTTAATATTTCATTAATTTCACGATGGCGTTGTAACAGGCGTTTGCCGGCAAATTCTTCACTTACCACAATAACTTTAAAATGTGACTCAGTGCCTTTGCCGTGCATGTGGCTTTCATTAATTACATTTAAATGCTTACAGGCAATTGCGCTGCTGATTTTTTCTTGAATTTGTTGCTGCATTGACATAAAAACCATTTTTGTAGTTAAGTTATATTGTTATCATAACAACTAGCCAAGCCTATTGGCTAACTAAAATTGAGCTTGTTTGATTTGCTTTATGTATCTGAACGTTAAGCTAATTCGTGGGTGAGCTAATGTAGTTTGCTTTGGGATTGCATGTTGATAATCGCGTTGACTGTCGCCATTCATGACTAAACAGCTGCCACTTTGTAACTTTAAGTCGGTTACTTTGTTTGTCGATTTTTGTTTAAGCTTTAAAACACGCTCTGCCCCAAGCGATATACACACGATAGTAGGTTGATGGCCCAGTTCTATTTCGTCGTCACTGTGCCAGCCCATAGTATCGTTACCATCTCGATAATAATTAACCAATAAAGAATTCAATGGCTGATTTAAATGTTTTTCTAAGCGCTTACGCATTGCGAATAAAATATCAGGCCAAGGCTCTACTATTAATTTGCTATGGGAATACCCATATTCAAAATTATGCTCGCTAATAAAGCATTGCAGCCGAGGAATTGGGCCTGTTTTTGAATAGACAGTGACGTCGGGTTGCTGCCAAGTTAGATTTTTTTGCAAATAATAAAATAAATCGAGGCTTTTTTGCGCGCTAAGTGCCCTACTTTGATAAGAAAAGCCATTTGGTAACTGTTGGGGGTTGGCGTTTTGCCGTTGCATGTTAGAATTTACCTACATTAGTTTACTGATCAAATACCATTATGACGACACAAGCCCAGCTAGGCGATAAAACATTTACTCTTGAACGCTTTCCTTTGGATCAAAAAAACCGCAGTTTACAAGCGTGGGATTCAGCCGATGAGTACCTTATCAATTATGTTAACGAACATCACCCAGATTGTCGCTCACTGCTTATTTTAAACGATAGCTTTGGCGCACTTGCTTGTAGTTTTAATCAATTAACGGTTTGTTCAGTTAACGATTCTTATATTAGCCATCAAGCTGTAGCGTATAACTTACAAATAAACAAACTATCTACGGCGCAGTTTAGCCAAATAGATAGTCTGTCTGCATTGCCTGACAACATAGATTTAGTGCTAATAAAAATACCGCGTAACGTAGGATTTTTGCAATTTCAACTAAGTGAACTAAGCGAAATACTTGCACCTGGTACACCGGTAATTGCAGCAGGTAAAACAAAAGAAATTCATAATTCAACAATAAAATCGTTTGAGCAATTTATTGGTGAAACAAAAACAAGTTTAGCGGTTAAAAAATCACGCCTTATACTAAGCACGGCAAAAGGTGGGTATAAAGCAGCTGATTTCCCTATTACTTGGCCACTTGAAGGCACTGAATTTAATATAACGAATCATGCAAATGTATTTTCACGCGACTCATTAGATATAGGTGCTCGATTCTTTTTTAATTATTTACCAGAAACTAAAAAAGAAACCAGCATAATCGATTTAGGCTGTGGCAATGGCGTTGTAGGTGTTATGGCGCTTGCTCGTTGCCCTAAAGCATCTGTTACCTTTGTTGATGAGTCATACATGGCGGTTGAGTCTGCACGTTTAAATGTAGAACAAAACATGCCTGAACAATTTGATAACTGCCAATTTATTGAAAACGATTGTTTAACTGACTTCACTCAAGACAGCGTAGATATGGTGCTTTGTAACCCTCCATTTCATCAAGCACAAGCGGTAACAGATCATATTGCATGGCAAATGTTTAAACAGGCTAAAGAGACTCTAAAGCAAGGCGGTGAATTACGTATTATCGGTAATCGTCATTTAGACTACCACGATAAACTAAATCGTATGTTTGGTAACTGTAAACTACTAGGCTCGAATAAGAAGTTTGTAGTGCTTAGCGCAACTAAAAACTATTAGGAACGTAATGATTAAAACTATTTTTAGCCTATGTGCGCTACTTATATTAGCTGGTTGTGCTAATCAGCCCAATCAAGTGATCCTTAACCCTATTTATAAAAGCGGGCAAGTAAGTACAATAAATAGTAGCTTAAGTACTAGCGTAATTGATTTACGAGGTGATACTTCAACGCTTAAGCTTATTGAATCTGATAAAACAAAAACGTTTGCCAGCCAAGGGATTACACAGTCAGTTAAAAGTATTTTAGATAGCGCGCTTAGCCGAAATGGTGCAAGTATTTCAAACCTAGCGACTGTACGTTTTGAAGTAGATATTCATGCACTGCAAGCTGTGGTAACCGAAAAACTAGTCAGCCATACCAGTGAAGCTCAGATAGAGCTTGGTGTTCGTGTTATTCGCGCTTCAAGCAATTTTAGTAAGGTGTACCGAGGGAGTGCTAATTTAGAAGGCCCATTTAGTCACGATCGAGCAAAAATAGAAGGTCAACTTAATAAGTTGACTGAGCAAATGATTACTCGCATTGTGTCTGATCCTGAATTAATAGAATTTTTAGAAGGTTAATTATGAAACGATTTTTTCTAGTCGGCTTAAGCCTATTTTTTAGTATTAACAGCTTAGCGGCACAAGAAGGCCGCTTTGTGCAAAAAGATAATATTTTTCCGCGCGTCGAAATCGTAACCTCAATGGGCAGTATAATTGTCGAGCTTGATCGCTCAAGAGCGCCCATTACAGTTAATAATTTTTTAACCTATGTGTCGGATAAAAGCTACCAAGGAAGTGTTTTTCATCGAATTGAGCGCGATATAGAGAATGAGCGCGATTTTGTTATTCAAGGTGGTGGCTACGACAAAGATTACGATGGCTTACATGAAAACGATCCTATTTTTAACGAAAGTGGCAATGGCTTAAAAAACGATATGTACAGCATTGCTATGGCATACCAAGACAGAGAACCACACTCGGGAACCCGCCAATTCTTTTTCAATATGGATAATAACGATCATCTAAATCCAAACAAAGATTGGGGTTTCGCTGTTTTTGGTAACGTAATGGATGGCTACGACACACTTGATAAAATTATGACTGTAGAAACAGGATTCAACGAAAAAATTGGTTATGACTTTGTACCAAAAACACCGGTTGTTATTTTAAATATTAAATTACTTGAGCAAACACCATTATAAATTTTTTAAGAGCAGCCTAGCTGCTCTGCATCTAAGCCAATGAAGGCCCTATGAGCAAAACTCTCTCAATCAGCGAATACTTCTCTTATTTTAAAGATAAACGCTTAATCAATATTTTTATATTTGGTATGAGTAGTGGTTTTCCTTGGGTGTTAATTGGCTCAGTGCTGTCGGCATGGTTAAAGGATGAAGGCCTAAGTCGCAGTATGATTGGCCTATTTGGCATTGTATTTGGCGCTTACAGTATAAACTTTTTATGGTCGCCACTCATTGACCGAACCAAACTCCCTATTTTGTATAAATGGTTAGGCCAACGCCGCAGCTGGATACTATTGTGCCAAAGTTTTATTTTAATAGGTACACTGCTATTAGCTGGACTCGATCTTAAAGCAAATTTAGCAATGGTTGCTGCAATTTGTTTGTTGATCGCAATTGCCTCTGCAACGCAAGATATTGCAATTGATGCATTTAGAATAGACACACTCAGTGAAAACGAATCTCATAAAGCCACCGCAGCAGCCGCAATGGCCACATCAGGTTGGTGGACTGGCTATGCGCTTTTAGGTGCAATTCCGTTTTATATGGCGGATATTCCTTCTCTTGATTGGCCACAAATTTACTATTTTCTAGCCGCTGTAATGTTACTGTTAATGAGTGGTGTACTGTTCGCAAAAGAGCCAAAATCAAACAGAGAAGCAGTACACGCTGAGCTTGAGCGCGTATACCTTGAAAAACTATCATCAACAAAACAAACTCCTTTTACAAGAACCATCGCTTGGCTTGCTGTCACAGTTATAGATCCGTTTAGAGCGTTTTTTACTAAAAATGGCGTTAAAACAGCACTCGCACTATTGGCCTTTATTTTCTTATTTAAAATAGGTGAGGCATTTTTGGGCCGCATGTCTATTGTGTTTTATAAAGAAATTGGCTTTAGTAATAGCGATATTGCTACATTTTCAAAAGTAGGCACAGCCGTACTGACTATTATATTTACCTTTGTTGGCAGCTTATTTAATCAAAAATATGGCATTGTTAAAGGTTTATTTATAAGTGGTATTGCGATGGCGGCATCAAATTTAGCATTTTCGTGGATTGCGTTAGTTGGTCCCGATTTAAGATTGTATGCCTTTGCTATAGTTATTGATGGTTTTACACAAGCATGGTCGCTAGTGGCTATGGTAGCGTTTATTTCAATGCTATGTGATAGAGCATTTAGTGCAACACATTATGCGTTATTAGCATCATTAGGAAACTTAGGAAGGACATTACTTTCTAGCTACAGCGGTGTGGTAATTGATGATTGGTTAGCGGGTAATTGGTCACTGTTCTTTATTCTTACAGCGTTAATGGTTTTACCATCGCTGATATTTTTGTATTTAATTAGGCATAAGCTATATGAGCTTGAAAAGAATTACCATGAGAATAATTGAGGTATTTAATGCATCCCTGCATTAATTTATTGCTTAGAACATTTAAACGCCCCTTAAAACAAACTAAGCAACTTTATCGTTAATCAGCTTTAAGTAGACTTAATGCTTCATGCGGATCTGCTTCTAGTGCAGTACAATAACGAACAAATTCAATTACATCTAAACGGCGTTCTTGATTTTCAATTTTACCGATAAATGAATGAGGTGTACCAAGCACTTGTGCTAGGCTACGCATTGTATGGCCTTTTTCTTGGCGTTTGCTTTTAAGCCATTTTGTTAGCTTTGCGTTTTCTTCTGAAGAAACGGTCTTGCCCATCATTTTACATCTCCTACTCGATGATTTGACATACCCATAAAAGCGGTAGTCTATCAATAGCTGTAGGTAAGCAAGCAGCGATACTCAATGTTACTTCAATAGCAATAGAGCTAATTAAGCACGTGTTGCTACTTACTTTTACCCACACAGCTAAAACTACGCTAATAATGTGGTATAGGTTTGTTTTTAAAAGAATGAAATTTTGCCCGTCTCACTCTTGGATACATTATATACTATTAATACTTTCGTTGAATAATTAATTACATACTCGGTACAAGTTTGAGCATGCTCTAATATTTATAAAAGCTGAATATTCATCCTAAGTTATCAGAAAACATTAAAAAATTATATTTTTCGGCTAAACATTTTTTATAAATATTTATGATAAATTTATTTCATTTTACTGGTACAGGTTTATTATTAAGACATAATCAGCGCGACAAAGGTTAAATAATGTTCAGATTACTTTTTTTATTACCTATCATATTATGTTTAGGTTGGTACTTTTTTTTGCGCCATAACGGTGTGCCTATTAAGCAAGGTAAAAAAGGCTTTATGTATATTTTAGCTTTTTCTGTATTTGTACTTGGTTTTTTTATATTAATAATGCAAATAACTGAGTACGCCCCAAGCGATTTTTAGGCATTAAAAAAGCCGCAAAAGCGGCTTTTATTTCGACCTTAGCTCATGATTAAACGCTAAAGCTTGCACCACAACCACAGGTTGTTGTTGCATTTGGATTAGATACGAAAAAACGAGCACCTTCAAGGCCCTCAGTATAATCAACCTCGCCATCAACTAAATATTGAATGCTCATAGGATCAACCACTAAGGTGACACCATTTTTTACTATTTCTAAATCGCCTGGATTTGCTTTTTCATCAAAAGTAAAACCATATTGAAAACCTGAGCAACCTCCACCGGTTACATAAACACGTAGTTTAAGTTCAGGGTTTTCTTCTTCATCGATTAACTGCTTAACACGAACTGCAGCCGCATCGCTGAACTTAATTGGTAATTCGTCAGACATTTTAAACCCCTCAATATCGCAATGGCATGATTATCCAATACCCGAGTATTTTAATCAAGTATAGCCTTTACTTGCTAAGCACTTCTTATCCTTAAAGTAGGTAACTGTAAAAAATATCCCCCTCATTGCCACAAATACATCCGGTGTTATAAATACAACTGAAGAAATTTATATTAACGTACTAAGACTTTACTTAAAAGCACCAGAGAAGCCTATAGATACAATAAATATGGGGATTATTCAGCAACGTAAGCACTCCGGTATAACTATTGGTAGTGAAACATAATTAATAACTAAAAGTCGCTTAGAGTAAAGCTCAGTCAATAATAGAGTGTGAAATTATGTAAGAAAATTGCCTAGCTGAAATTGATAAGAACATAAAATGTTGAAATAACAAACGATAAACTATTTGATTTACTCAGTTACTGATTCATCTATCAGATCAAGCAAAGCCCTATTCATTCTTTTTATAAAATCGTCTTTATATGGAGAGGTAAATTCACGGCTAAAGCCTATGTGTGCAGTTCTGTGATTAATTTCATCTTTCTCTATAACCGTAATCGCTGCATATTGTGGGTAGGTTTTTTTTACGCTTTCTAGTTCATACTGTGTGGCTTTTCTATCGTTAACATAGCAGTCTATTTTATTAGTAAGTAATTTTATGACATTAGCTTCTGTGCTTTTATTTTCCCATAATTGAATACGCCCTTGTGCTATTGCCTTTTTATAACGTTCATCCAGCAGCAAATAACCTGCATTCATTCCTAAATGAACACGTTTATTAGTAGCCGAATTTAAATTTAACGTAGCTTTTAAATCAATATTTTTACGACAATAAGTCACCACAAACTCAGTGCCTAATGCGACCGAATATGATGAAATAAAAGGCCTTGAATCGTAATGTAAATACGGGGGAACTACCGCTATAACATCACCATTTTTTACGGTAAGCAGTGCTCTTTTCCAAGGCATCGGTATTATTTTAACGTCGTAATCTAGCTTTAGTTGATCGCCAGCACGTCTCAATAAATTAATATAAACCCCTTTTAATTCACCTCTTTCTAAATAGCTATATGGTGGATAATCATCGTCAGCTAATATAGTAACATCGACTTTGCTGTTGCTTGTAAATGTACATACAAACAGCAGTAAACTCATTGTCAGTGTTAAAGGTTCTTTTAGTATATGCATGTTTTTATTATTAATAGTTCCACGCTTGTGAGTAGTCGTAGCGAACCCCTACAGAGAATGAACTAAAATCAGCTAAATAATCAAAGTCTCGGTAAAGGTATTCAACATGTAAACGTAAATTTTCTGCTGGCAGCCATTCAAGAGTAAGGTTTGCGCCATTATAATTTTGCGTTTGAGCTGCTTGGTGGCCATCATCAAAGTCAAAATAACCCATTTTTACTTTATAATTTTTGCTAAGCGGGTAAGCCATTGACACATCAAGCGTATGTCCATTTCTATCTATACTTAAATCTCTATTATATTTTTTAGCCTGGTAGCCTAGGGCAAAGTAAAAACCGCTATCAAAAGAATAAGCTAAAGATCCGCCAACAATATTATTGTCACCCAATTCTTGTTCATTCTCATATATACCTTTGTTGGTATACGTTAAAGCAACATGCAAGTTATCTTTGTCGTAACTTACCCCGCCATTAATAAGGTCACTTTTATTATCGCCTTGTGTGCCATTAAACTGACTAACTAACATCCATGTAAAATCGCCTTGTTTAATCTGATAAGTAAGAAGGTTATCAACAAAAAAAATACTTTCCGGATCATATGCAAAAGGACTGTTGCCGTGATTAAAAATATCGACATATTCAGCAATAAACAAATATTGAGCTGGTCGCTGCTTTCCTAGTCCAACTTTGCCGTATGGGCTGTCTATTGCAGCATATACCTGTCGTGCATTACCAAAATTGCCGTTATTTGATAAATCAATGCCCCATTCACCGTGTAAGATGCCTTGCCATTGCTGATTAAATTCCACAGTCGACTTAATTCCAGCATGAGAAAGTGCATCTTTTACGTCCCATGACGCATCATTTCCCTCATCGATGTAGCCAAACGTTGGCCTAACTGTCGCGTATACTTTTATATCTTTTTTGGAAGGAATATTTTTAATGTTTTGATCTGTAGAAATAGATATCTGCTTTTGAGGCCATTTATCTTCTGAATTTTTCGCCCCCACCTTTTCAAGGACTTCAATTCTCTTATTGATCGTTTCATACTGGACGGATAAAGAACTTAAAGCAGACAATTGAGTACGAATATCCGCTAATTGCGACTTTAAATCCTGTAACTGATCTTGCTCATTTTGTGCCTGCACCAAAGGAGCGCATAATGCAGCAAACAAAAAACAAATACTTTTTTTTTGCATAAAAAGACTCAACTATTTAAACTTTTTTTAAGTGTAGACTATATTTATTTATGCATAATAAAAATAATTGCCTATTTAGCTAAAGAGTGAAACCTTATGAAAATTAGAACAAAGTTCTCAATCGCTTCCGGTATTGTAGTATTTATCGTCATTTCACTACTTGCAACAACAACATATCTACTCGTTCAACAAACGCTAAAAAAATCCACTACTGCTTATATACAAGATAATGCGTCGCTACTTTCACAAAGTATTGGCAATTGGCTTATCAGTAAATCAGCTCAGCTCAATGTTCTAAAAAAACACATTGAGTCAGACTTTTCGAAACAAAACTTTCAGTCTGGGTTAGAAAACCCAGCTTTTACAGACGATTTTTTATTAATGTTTGGCACATTAAATGACGAAAAAGAACTACGCTCAAATAATAAAAACAGAGTAAATCCGCCCGGTGTTGATTTCAAACAAAGGCCGTGGTTCAAGTTAGCTAAAGACAATGAAATGATTTCTTTTACCGCCCCTTACACTGATGCGGCAACCAATAAATTATTACTTTCGGCTGTAACCGCAATAAATAATGCAGATGGTTTTCAAGGCGTTATTGGAGGAGATCTCGGCTTAAGCGATATCGCTGATAGTGTTAATACCATAAACTTTAATGGTAATGGTTTTGCATTTGTTGTTGATGGCTCAGGTAAAATAATCACTCACCCTACAGCCAATTTAAGTAATAAGCAGACACAAGACATTTATCAACAATCCCCAAAACAGAGCAAGCAGATTTTAGAAATAGAACACGAAGGAAAAACTAAACTCTTATATTTTTACCCCATTGGTGATGAAATCGGTGTTAACTGGTCTGTAGCCATGTTATTGGATAAAGACAAAGTCTATGAATCACTTACCGTATTCACTATTCGCACATTTTTTATCGCTATCATTAGTATTACTTTTTGTGTTTTAGTATTTAGAACTTTAATTAAAATTTTGCTCAAACCACTTGACGAGTTAGAGCATGCTATTAGTGAAATTGCATCTGGGGGCGGAGATTTAACGCAGCGATTAAAAATAACCTCTGAGGATGAATGTGGTGTTGTTGCTAAAAGCTTTAATCGATTCTTATCATCCTTACAGGAGCTTGTAAGTGGTGTTATTAATAAAGCAAGTAATGTCGAAGAACAAAGTGCAGCTGCTAAATCCTTATCGACAGAATCAAGTAAGTCACTTAATGATCAATATTTATTAATTGATAGTTTAGCGACTGCTATTAATCAAATGAGTACGACATCTGCAGAAATAGCATCCAGCGCACAAGAAGCGGCAACGTCAGTCACCTCAGTTAATAATTCAACAAGCTCTAGCAAAACACTTTTTGAGAAGACAACCTCGGACATTACCGATTTGTCTAATTCTATCTCGAATTCACAAGAACTAAGCAACCAACTAGCAGAGCATAGCAATAGTATTGAGCAAATATTATCTGTTATTAATAACGTTGCAGAACAAACAAACTTACTTGCCTTAAATGCAGCGATTGAAGCAGCAAGAGCTGGTGAATACGGACGGGGGTTTGCAGTCGTTGCGGATGAAGTAAGAACACTCGCTTCAAGAACACAAAGTTCAACAACAGAAATTAAATTAATGATTGAGCAAATTCAGTTATTTTCATCTAAAGTTCAACAAGCAATGGAAAAAAGCAAAACGAAAGCCACGCTATGCGTTGAACAAACCGAAATAGCGAATCAATCACTCAATACCATTTCAATGTCTGTAAAAGATATTATGGATAGAAATTACCAAATAGCCGCCGCAATCGAAGAGCAAAGTACTGTTATTGAAGATATAAATAAAAGCACCATTGATATTAAAGATATTAGTGTGCAAGTTGATGAATACGCTAAGGAGCAATTTGAGACAAATACTAACTTAGCCGAAAACGTAAAAGATCAACAAAACTTACTTAAAAAGTTTATTGTTTAAGATATATTGATCTTTAAGGATTAAATTTAATCCTTAAAGATCATTTGATAAGCAATAACAGAGTTAACATACTGATTACCTTTTGCCACAAGAGGTCTTTGCACAAAACTCTAAAATCAAAAGGACTTAGTGATAAGCTTTTGCTAAACTGCACGCTGAAAATGCTTTGAGGAAATAATGCATGTGGCTTGAGCAGCTCAGGCGTCGGCTGGCAAAACCTAAAACATCTGTACAATTATGCTTATTAGGCGTAGTTGCCGGATTGATTGCTGCATTTTTTATTATTTTATTTCGTTTAACCATTCTATTTTTCCAAAGCCTATTTTTAGAAACGCCTGACGACTTTACTACCTTACCTACTCTTGAGCGCGTTTTAATGCCACTAATAGCGGCACTCTTAATCGCATGTTTTGCTGCATTTACTGGCTTTAAACATTACCGTTTAGGTATTCCCTTTGTTATTCATCGTATTAAACGTCATTACGGACAAATGCCACTCTATAATACTGTAAATCAGTTTGTTGGTGGCGCATTAGCCCTCATTAGTGGTTTTTCGGTCGGCCGAGAAGGTCCTTCTGTTCATATGGGTGCCACAGGCGCGAGTATTTTAGCTGATAAACTTCACTTACCTCATAATGCGATGAGGACTTTGAGCGGGTGTGGTGTTGCAGCTGGTATTGCTGCATCATTTAACACGCCTCTTGCTGCCGTTATTTTTGTAATGGAAGTCGTACTTAGGGAATATAAAGTCCATATATTTGTGCCTATTATGCTTGCTGCGGTGACAGGCGCACTAGCTACTCAGTTTGTATTTGGTGAAGGCTCTGAGCTGGCACTTATTACAATAGCGCCATTGAGTGGTTGGCATTATCCGTATTTAATATTATGTGGTATGGCACTCGGTGCAATTGCATTTAGCTTCAATCAAAATTTAATGTTAATTATTAAAACATTTAAACCTTTAAGCATGTTTCCTCGTTTACTGATTGCAGGATGTATTGCTAGCTTAATTGCATATGCAGTACCTCAAGCAATGGGCTCTGGTATGAGTGCGATTACCATTGCGGTTGAATCTCCTGATAACGTAAAATTACTCACCACTATTTTAATTGCTAAATTACTCGCTACGCTATTTGCAATTGGTTTGGGTATTCCCGGTGGGTTAATTGGCCCTGTGATTGGGCTTGGCGTATTAGTTGGAACTCTGATGGCTTTTTGTGCGCAATTTATTAGTCCTGGCACTGATATAGCGGGTACTTATGGTGTTTTGGGAATGGCTGGATTAATGGCCGCAACCCTGCATGCTCCTCTTGCAGCCTTAACAACGGTCATGGAGCTAACATCATCGCCTGAAATTATCGTACCGGCCATGCTTGTTATCACAACAGCCTATGTAACCGCATTACAGTTTTTTGGTAATCGCTCTATATTTTTACAGCAACTCGATTTTCAGGAGTTGCCGTATCATGTGTCTCCCGCTACAGAGGCCCTACAAAAAGTGGGCATAATGGACGATATGGATGAAGATTTTAAATTACTGTATTCAGACGATAAAGAGCAAATAAAAAACACCCTTGATGCAATGGACAGCCAAACGCCACTGATTGTATTTGATGAGGAAAATGGTTATAGACTTGCAGAATATGACTTAAGTTTAATGTCGGACCAAGCGATTAATTTAAACTACGTTAGCCTGCAAGGCATTAGTAGCCAAGCAACCTTAGCTGATGCATTCGATATATTAAAAGATAAAAGAAGTGGTGCATTGTACGTTTACAATCTTTTAGATAATCAACAAATTATGGGCCTATTACGCTGGGATCAAATTCATCATATTTTAACCATTCGTAACAGCTTACTTTAAACAATAAGGAATAGTATGAGCGCATTACTAATTTATAAGACCTTGCATGTATTTTTTATGATTGCGTGGTTTGCTGGTATTTTTTATTTACCTAGATTATTTGTCTACCACGCAATGAGCGAAGAAAAATCGTGCAACTCTATGCTTAAAGTAATGGAGCGTAGACTACTTTATTTTGTGACTCCATTCGCTGTTTTAACAGCTGTATTTGGCGTTTTAACCATTGTTGAATATGGCCGTGACTGGTTTAGATACAGTATGTGGTTACATTACAAACTCGTACTGGTGATTATTTTATATATATACCACGGTTACTGTTTTAAGTTATTAAGCGATTTTAAGCATGATCGAAATACTAAAACCGACCGATTTTATCGAATTTTTAACGAGCTACCGGTTATTGCGCTACTCATAATAGTGGCATTAGCCGTGATAAAGCCAAGCTTGTAAAATTGTTATTGCGCTCTAATGAGCACAAGTAACATTTTAACTTTGTTATAATATGCGCGATTGCGTGCCCCATTTTATGGATTATCGTGCCCTTTTGAAAAACTAGGAATAACCCCATGTTAAGTTTCCAAGGTGAAAACATACTCTCTGTTAGTCAACTAGACAGAGACTGCATTGAACGCATTTTTGCAGTTGCTAAAAAAATGGAGCCTTACGCTAAAAAGCAAAAGCGTACCAACGTACTTGAAGGTGCTATTTTAGCTAACTTGTTTTTTGAACCAAGCACACGTACACGTGTAAGCTTTGGTACAGCGTTTAACTTACTCGGTGGTTTAGTTCGCGAAACAACAGGTATGCAAAGCTCTGCGCTTGCTAAAGGTGAATCTCTATACGACACAGCACGTGTTATTTCAGCCTATGCAGATGCCGTTGCTATGCGCCACCCAGACTCGGGGTCAGTCAGCGAATTTGCTACGGGCTGCAGCGTACCGGTAATTAATGGCGGAGATGGTCCAAATGAGCACCCAACTCAAGCATTACTTGATTTACTTACAATCGAACGAGAACTCAGCAGGTTTGATCAAAATATCGATGGTATGCACATAGCCTTAGTAGGCGATTTAAAATACGGCCGTACCGTACACTCGCTTTCAAAACTGTTGTGCCATTATAAAAACATAAAATTTTCGATGGTTGCTCCTGATGGCTTACAAATGCCTGATTACATTTTAGATGCAGTGGATAACGCGGGTCATAAAATTGAACTAGTAAATAAAATGGAAGGTAATTTAGCCGCCGATATCGTTTACCAAACACGTATTCAAGAAGAGCGTTTCCCTTCTCAAGAAGAAGCAAATAAATACCGTGGTGGATTTAGAATTAGCCAATCAATTTACAGTGCACACTGTAAACCTAACTCTGTACTTATGCATCCTCTGCCGCGCGATAGTCGCATTGAAGCCAATGAGCTCGATAACGACTTAAACACTAACGACAATTTAGCTATATTTCGCCAAGTACAAAATGGCGTATTAATTCGTATGGCACTGTTTGCTTTAACACTCGGCGTAGAAAATAAAGTCGAGAAGTATGAAGTAGACGTACCTTGGTTTAGCCGCAAACGCGATAGCTAACCCCCTTTCAAGTGACAATTTATAGGATTTTTCATGACAATTAGCCAAGACTTATTTGAACGCGCTCAAGCCTCGATTCCAGGTGGCGTAAATTCGCCAGTTCGTGCTTTTAATGGTGTAGGCGGTACGCCGCTATTTATTACTAAAGCAGAAGGTGCGTTTACATTTGACGCCGACGGTAATCGTTATATTGATTATGTGGGCTCTTGGGGTCCAATGATCATGGGCCATAACCACCCAGCCATAAAGCAAGCCGTTCATGAAGCGGTCGAAAACGGCCTTAGCTACGGTGCGCCCACTGAAGCCGAAATTTTAATGGCTGAAAAAGTAAAAGAACTAGTTCCATCAATCGAAAAAGTGCGTATGGTTAGCTCCGGTACTGAAGCGACAATGAGTGCAATTCGCTTAGCTCGTGGTTTTACGGGTCGCGACAAAATATTAAAATTTGAAGGATGTTACCACGGTCATGCTGACTCGTTATTGGTAAAAGCTGGCTCTGGCGCACTAACAATGGGCGTACCTAATTCACCAGGCATTCCTGAAGATTTTGCTAAGCATACGCTTACGGTATCATTTAATAACTTAGATGAAGTAAAAGCTATTTTTGCAAAATATGCAGACGAAATTGCCTGTATTATTGTAGAGCCAGTCGCCGGTAACATGAACTGCATTCCACCAGTACCAGGCTTTTTAGAAGGTTTGCGTGATGTCTGTAACGAATATAAATCGGTGCTTATTTTTGATGAAGTAATGACAGGTTTTCGTGTTGCACTGGGTGGTGCACAAGCCTATTACAACATTAAACCAGACCTTACATGTTTAGGTAAAGTAATTGGCGGCGGCATGCCAGTTGGCGCGTTTGGTGGTAAAACAGAAATAATGGATTACATTGCACCTGTTGGCCCAGTATATCAAGCCGGTACACTTTCAGGTAACCCTATTGCGATGGCAGCAGGTTTAAAATCACTTGAGTTATTAAGTGAACCTGGCCTGCACGATAAATTAGAAGCTATTTCTAAAGCGCTTTGTGAAGGCTTTGAAGCTGGCGCTAAAAAAGCAGGCATAGCGCTAACAACCAATTACGCAGGTGGCATGTATGGCTTCTTTTTTACTGACGCTGAAAAAGTAACAACCTATAAACAAGCTACTGAGTGCGACCTAGAACGCTTTAAACGTTTTTTCCACCTTATGCTTGAAGAAGGTGTTTACCTAGCGCCATCAGCTTTTGAGGCGGGTTTTGTATGCGCTGCACACACTGAGCAAGAAGTACAAGAAACAATAGCGGCAGCTGAACGCTCATTTGCTAAGCTTTAATATTAAAATTATTTTTTAGAGTTTTAACCACTTGTTTTTGCAGCATGTAATTAAGACTAAAGATTGAAAAAAGCCCGAAAGGGCTTTTTTTATTTGTAAAGTACTATAAATGAATGATAATTGAGTTAATCAAGGTCTACTTATCTCATCCATTACAAAATAACAAGAGAGTCTTATGTCAGGATTACGACAATTTGCAGCGCCTGCAATTAAACTAATGGCTAATTTAAAATATAAAACAAAAATAAGCCTGATGTTTGGCATACTATTACTTCCTCTTGCATTGAGTTTGTTTTTTTTGGTCTCCTTACTAAGCGATAGTATTAACGTCTCAAAATTGCAGCAGCAAGGCTTAAAAGGCTACCGTGCGATTCTTAGTAATCAAATCCAAGGAACAAATGAGAAAAACATCGCTATTGCACAAAAATTAGGATTTATAGTAAAAAATAATCAAGCTGATGATGTGCTCGAGCTTGTTTCAATTCAGTCTAACTTAGCGCTCGACAGCCAACTTGCCAGTTCTTATGTTAATCGTGCTTTAGTGACGCCCATTCCAGCATTAATAATGCAAATAAATTTAACAGCAGCAAGTGCAAATACAGTAATTAATAATAACCAGTTTACACCAGATACTTTTATAGCACTTTCAAACTTAAATAAGTCATTACCACTGTATGAAAAGCAATTAGATAAGACATTAAGTGTAGCAACCGCTTCAGAAAAATCAGTTGATAGAATATTGGCACCAGCTTTAAATCAGTTACAAAGCGCTGTATATGCATTTAAAAATGCAATAGATAAAAAACTGCTTGAACCAGATGATCTAGAACTAAACAAAGGTGAATTTACGCAGCTCACAAATGATGTTCATAATAGTATTAATGCATTAATTGATAAAAGTATTCCAACATTAGAGTCCTTAGTAAGTGACAAACTACAAATTCAACAATGGACTCGTGATATCGTATTAGCCGCATCGGTTATAAGCCTACTTTTTGCCTTTTACTTAATGATTGGTTTTTATTTTGCTGTCGTAGATACAATTAACCGCTTTGCAGAAGCGGCAAATAGAGCAGCAAATGGCGACTTAAAAGCAACACTTGAATCAAATGGCAGTGATGAAATGAGTACGATTGCATTACAGTATAATGCCCTGCTTAATGCATTTTCTCATTTATTATCAAATGTAAAAACAAGTACGGTAGAGCTTTGTAGTGCGACTAAATCATTATCGCAAGCCAGTAGCCAAACTAGTGATGATGTTAGCAAACAACAAACCCGTGTAAACGCTATCCACAGCGCATTAAGCGATATGGCTCAAAGCGCACATACTGTTGAAGAGTCAGCGCATCAAGCAACACTCATAGCTCAAGACGCCGCAGCACACGTTAAACAAGGTTCAAGCAATACCATGGAACTTGCTAAATATATGCAAGATTTGCAAATTGAATTTGCAGAAAGCCAACAAGCTCTAGATAAACTGGCGCAAGATAGTCAAGAAATAAGTAAAGTAAGTAAAGGGATCAGCGAAATTGCAGATCAAACAAACCTACTAGCACTTAACGCCGCCATTGAAGCGGCAAGAGCCGGTGAATACGGACGAGGCTTTGCCGTTGTTGCAGATGAAGTAAGAACGCTTGCTCAGCGAACACAAACTCAGACTCAAGAAATTCATCAAATTATTACCTCTTTACAGCAAGCATCTGACGACACACAACAGAAAATGCGTTCGAGCGTAGACAAAATGGAACAATCAGTAAAAGCGGCCACTGAGACCAATACGGCATTACAAAGCGCCGAACAAAGCATGGGCAACATAAAACACCAAGGTGAAGTGATCTCTGAGCGTGTTAAGCAGCAGTCAAATGCGACAACACAGGCACTTAGAGACTCACAAGAAGTAAGTAATTTAGCGGATCAAACATTAAACTCGGCTCAATCAACTTTACAAGATGCACAACAGTTAAGTCGCCTATCGAACGACTTAACAAAATCAATGGGCTTCTTTAAATCTTAATTAAAATTGATTGCAATGAAAAAATAACGACTACTATTGGGCTAAGATTTACTCGCACCCTGAGCTCTGGATAATAAATTCACTGAAAATATCTGACTAGAGAAAAATAAATTTAAATATCTTTGTAGTTCAATATGTAGTAAATCTCTTAACCAGAGTTCAGGGGGAGTTAAGCGTACTTTATTAGTTGCTATAACAGACATTGATCAGACCAATTTCAAAAATTTCGATTTAATTTAAACGCTTAATTCTCTTTAATTTGATAAAATAACATCTCAACTTTGAGGTGTATATGAATCTAAAAATCAAACGGTT